>JAUHYK010000098.1 GCA_030426465.1 Alphaproteobacteria bacterium | reverse complement strand
GTGGAGGAGTAACCGCGCGAATGATCGTAAATCGTGTCGACCTTCCAAATGACATCGCCGTCTGCAGCATCCAGCGCATAAAGCACGCCATCGAAGGCGGCTACATAGACCTTGCCTTTCCAGACCGCGACGCCGCGGTTCACCATATCGCAACAAGCCCCCCGATTGGCCTGCATGTCGACCCTGGGCTCAAAGGTCCAGAGCTCCTTGCCGGTTTGCGCCTCGAGCGCATAAACCGCGCCGGCGACGCCGCTTGCGTACATAACCCCGTCTATAACGGTAGGCGTGCCTTCAAGTCCGCGCGTCGTGCCGGTCTGATAGTCCCAGGCGACGCCGAGACGATGAACAGTCTCGCGATTGACCTTATCCAAGCGCGAATAATGGGTTTCGCCTGCATCTCCGCCCGTGGTCATCCACATGGCGGCGCCGGCGTCCGGCGAAGCCAACCGCGCCGCATCAACCCATCCGTTAGCTCTCGGCGCAGCCTGAACCTCCGTAGACGAACCAAACGTTTCTGATGCCTTGGCGTCCGGATATTCCTTGACGCGTGAATCGGAAGCCTCATCGCCACAGGCAACCAGAAGCAATAACGCCCCGATGATGACAAGAACGCGATAATTCACGCTTTGCGCCTCCCTACGCTATTTTATTTTTGTTCTTATCTCAAAAACCCAAGGCTTAAGCCGGAGCCTTCTCAACAATCATAGATTTCGTCTCCAGATAGGGATAGAGCCCTTCCGGCCCGCCTTCCCGCCCAAGGCCTGACTGCTTGAACCCGCCAAACGGGACGCTGAAATCCATCTTCAAACCGTTTTGGACCAGGTAGCCGGTTCGGATCTGACGGCCGATATGAGTGAACTTATCTGCGTCGTTCGTGAAAACCGATCCACTCAGGCCATAGTTAGAGTCATTGGCGATTTCGACAGCGTGCGCCTCGTCACGCGCGGGGATCAGGCAAAGGACCGGTCCGAAAATTTCTTCCTGGGCGATGGTCATAGCGTTATCGACATTGGCGAAGAGCGTCGGCTCAATAAAATATCCTTTATTCAAGCCTGCAGGGCGACCGCCGCCGGCGGCAAGCGCTGCGCCTTCCTGTTTTCCCTTGGCGATATGGTTTTCAATGCTATCAAGCTGACGCTTCATAGCGATCGGCCCCATCTCCGAACTCGAGTCGTAGGAATGGCCGACCTTGATCTTTTTCATCTCCGCCGCGATCGCATCACGAAGAGCATCATGACGGTGCGCCGGCACAATGGCGCGTGAGAGCATCGCGCAAATCTGGCCCGAGTTCATGGCGATCGTACGCGCAAGCATCGCTCCGGCTTGTTCAATCGGAAAATCATCTGCGATGATTGCTGCGGACTTGCCGCCAAGCTCCAATGTGACCCGGGCAATGCGTTCCCCAGCAACGCTTGCGATTCGCTTGCCGGCCGCTGTCGAACCTGTGAAAGCGATCTTGTCGACACCAGGGCTGCGCACCAGATAGTCAGATGCAGCACGTTGACCGGTCACCAGATTGACGACGCCAGGCGGCAACCCAACCGCTTCGGCCGCCTCAGCGATAATGTAGGCCTCAAGCGGCGTTTCAGGAGACGGCTTCATCACCACAGTACAGCCTGCAATCAATGCCGGCGCGGTCTTGCCCGCCATGATTGCGAATGGCGTATTCCAGGGAGCAATGCACGCGCAGACGCCAACGGGCTCACGCACCACCATTGCGGTGTTGCCAGGCACAATGCTCGGCTGCGAGGAAACCCATGGAAAACCTTGCCCGATCTGCGAGTAGCCGGCGTATGCTTGCACCGCACCGCCCGCCACTGGCGCGGCGAAGGCAGGCAATGCGCCGACCTGCACACGATGCGCTTCCACCAACTCCGGCATGCGTCCGGATAAATACTCCGTCATCTTCACGAGATAACCGGCGCGCTCTTCAACACTCATCCGAGGCCAAGGCCCTTGGTCGAACGCCTCGCGCGCAGCCGCAACAGCCCTGTCCATGTCGGCTTCATCGGCCTCGGCGACGCGCCCGATTTCTTCTTCGGTGTCTGGCGAAACCAGCTCAATAAAACGTTCCGACAGCGGGGCGACCCACTCGCTATTAATGAACAGCTTATCGGCATTAGCGATCTGGAGGTTTTCGGGGAGATTATGTGACATTCCGTTTCCCTAATTTCGGACCAAAGCGCCCGACCGGTCAAAATATGGCGAAAAGCGGCCGCCTGCATATCCGCATGAACCACTCGCCGATATTCACAATCGACAATAGTTACCTTATGTAACTTTTTGCTTTAATATACAAATTAAATTATCTATGACAAGGGATGAAGGGCCTTTATCAGCGCTGTCAAGATGACCCAAAACGCCATAAACGATGCATCTTCATCGACCACATCAAGACTGGCAGGCGAAACATGGCCCGGCGCAGCGCCCTTCGCCGTTCGGCTTGAGCGCTTATCGGCCCGCGCGCGCAGGCCGCATTGGCGAATAGATCCGCATGTCCGCCGGCGCATGTTTCAAGTGATATTCGTCCATTCCGGTTCGGCGCAGCTATGGCTGGACAAAAGCACGAGCTTCATAGAAGGCCCGTGCGTCATCGGCGTTCCGGGCGGCGCGATCCATTCGCTTGCTTTTGAGGACGAACCATCAGGCTGGGTTCTCACCATCGCTGAGCAACTTCTCGAAGGGTCGCATCTGAGACGTAGCCGCGAGCTGTTCGAGCCGATCTTTTGCGCACCGCAAGCCCTCGCATTCGACGCTAATGACCGTGATGTCGGTGAAATCGCGCGCCTGATGGAGCTCATTGAACATGAGCTCGATGCATTCCAGCTCGGACAGGACCTCATGTTGGAATGGCTTATACGCATGGTCTTTCTTATCATGCGACGGCGTTTCGAAGCTTTGCACGAGAATGAAAACACAGGCGTGACGGACAAGCGCGGAGCCTTATATGCTCAATTCAGGCTTCTTCTCGAGGAACATTTCAAAGAGCACTGGACGGTCGCAACCTACGCCAAGGCCATCGCCGTTTCGCCAACAAGGCTAAACCGACTCTGCAAATCTTTTGCGCAAAAAAGCGCCTCAAAACTCATCCAGGACCGCCTAGTGCTCGAAGCTGAAAGGCAGTTGCTCTACACACCAGCGACCGCCGCAAAAATCGCCTATGATCTAGGTTTTCAAGATCCCGCATATTTTGCAAGGTTTTTCAAACGATCGGCAGGAGTTACGCCGCTTGACTACCGAAACGCATGCGAGACCAAGAAAGCTGTCGCTGAAAGCCGGGCGAGCTAAGCGCTGCCGAAAAAGGCGCCCTCACAGCAACATGACACCGCCATCGATAGTCAATAACGTTCCAACGACATAACGCGCATCATCGGATGCGAGATACAGAACTGCTTTTGCGATGTCTTCCGGTTCGCCAGTCTTACCCGCCGGAACTCCGGCAAGAAAACGTTCAGCAAGCTCCGGATTGTCCAGCAAGGGTTGAGACATCGCGGTGCGGATCATGCCCGGACACACTGCGTTAACACGAATATTATGTTTTATAAGATCGACCGCCGCCGCTTTTGTCAGCCCGGCGACAGCGTGTTTGCTGGCGACATAGGCCGCAAGCCCCTGGACGGCAAGCTGGCTCGCGACAGAGCCGGTATTGACGATGGCGCCGCCCCCCGCCGCCTTCATGGCTGGAACTTCCGCTTTGATGCAATTAAAGACCCCGTCCGCGTTGACGCTCATAATTCGGCGCCACTCATCGAGCGTTCCGTTCTCAAAGTCGTCATAAGGCAGCGCCGCTACGCCGGCATTGTTAAAGGCGATATCCAGCGTGCCAAAAGCGTCAACGGCAGCGCGAACCAGGTCAGCACATTGCCCCGCCTCGGTAACATCCGCTCGCTTCGCCTTTGCCAAACCGCCCGCTGACCGAATGTCGCTGGCGACGACCTCGGCCGCATCGCCATCAATATCGGAGACCAGCACCTTAGCGCCTTCAAGAGCAAAGGCCTTCGCCGCAGCACGTCCAATGCCGCTGCCGCCGCCCGTAATCAAAACGCTCTTGTTCTTGAACCGCTCACCCATCTGAAGTTTCCTCGAAAGTTACAAGATAATGTGTGCTGTGCTTTCTTCAAAAAGAACCGGGCGACTCAGCGCCGCCCGGCCCTCTAGTGCATCCAACGCGTAAGGGAAGGAAGATCCGCGTCAGATTGGCAGTTTCGAAGCATCGGCCCAGTTTCCGTGGAGCCCCTGGCGCAAACGAAAAGGCAGCTTCACACGCCCAATTGGACCTTCGTCAATATGCTGCGCCTCCCAAATGCAAAGATCGGAGTAGTTGCTGACATGGTTGTCCACAAGAGCGATGACGTAGCCGTCGCCTTCCGGCGCATCGGCGCTGCGCGGCACAAAACAGCATTCCTGAATCGCGGATTCCGATCCTGCATACCACGTTTTTTCTTTACCGGTCGCAAGATCCGTATGCCCCAGAGTATTCGGAATCGCCATGAAAGCGCCGCCCGGACCGTCATAGGGTTTGGTGACATCGAACACGAGCTCCCATCCATGACGGTAGGGTTGAGTCGCATAGCGTTCGTCGATCCGGGGGAACTCGTCCGGATTTTGTGACAGTTGCTCTGACTTTTCAAACTCGTCAGAATTCGACGCCATATCCACGGTCCAGCGGGTAAGAAACCCTAAGGATTCCTCCTTGTTGAACGGCTTTCCATGAATATCCGGGAAGAACGGAAACGAGTTATTGGGCGCGACCGGAATATCGAAATGAACTTTCGTGCCGTCATTGAAGGCATTCATAACGTGACTGGCAAAGCAATTGCGCGGAGCCTTGAAGAATCGGATGTCCTTGCTCTCGCCGTTGCGCGGCAAGACGCCGAGATAAACAGGCATCGTGGTGTCAAAAGCAAAATGAGGCATGTTCTTCTCCAACCTGTCCCAGTTGGAAGTGATCGGCACGACCGGAAACACCGCATAGTCCTCCGTTACGCCGAAATCATGCATCATACAGTAATAGGGATTTTCAAACTCGATTTCTTTGATCAACTCCCCCGTCGGGCTGATCTCGAAATACGACATGCTTGTGGTAAGAATACCCGTCGTCGCATAGCCAAACCCGCAGAAATTTCCGGTCACGGGATCAATCTTCGGATGCGCCGTAAAAGTCTGGCTCTTCAGCTTGCCGCCAAAATCGGTATATCCTTTCGATTCCAGCGTTAGCGGATCCATGAGAAAACAAGGGCTGTCTTCCTTTAGAGCGTAAAGTTCGCCAGCATGAACAATTACATTCGTGTTGGCCGTGCCGCGCACTTTGCCTTTCACCGACGGGTCATCGGTAAGGGGATTTCGATAGGCGCCGAACAAAGCTTTGCCAGCCTCGTTTTCAAGCTCCCACTTGTCGGTTCTGGCGTAACGCTGTTTGAAATCGACTTTCCCGTCTTTGAAACGGAACAAGCTCACCATCCCATCGCCGTTAAAAAACTGATCGTCCTCGAACATCGGCGAAAACTGCGGGTCCGGCATGACGCGGTGAAACGTCCCGTCGAGATCACCGGGAACTTCGCCTTCGAGTTCCAAGTCTTGAAGATCGACTTCGGCCCTGAATGGACGCAGCGCATAAGTAAACCCAGGATTATTGGGATAGTGAGCCATTATATATCTCCTGTAGCATCGCTTGCTTCACCATCTGACGACCAACGATAGAACGAAGCCGGGTGAGTAGCTCCACCCAACACGGCCAGACAGCGCCATACGCATGCCTGTCCACCGCCGTTTCCTCCTCCTGTCGCCGCCTGGTCAGCCGGCAGCTTGTACAGATCGGATATTTATTGCCGACGCCGCCGCTGAAAATAGAAAAATACGCCGTAATCTTGCACTTTTCCGACACCTCGCATGAACGCCTAAGGCTTCCGCAGTGTCGCTTCTATTTTCGCTGCGACCATACAACGCGCGTTTAACCAGCAGCGATAAACCAACTCATGCGCGACGTAACGCACCATCACGCATCCAAATCCATTTCAGATATCGACATGGAATTTGATTACATCATATACTCATTTTGAAGGGCCGGTTTCACCTGCCTTGGCAATTGGCGAGCAGGCAATATCGACTCGAGGATGAACTCGGCGCCTGACTGGCTGCTAATAGCAAGGATAAATAAAATGAAACCAGGAAGCTGGGCGTCTATTCTCGCCATTTTTCTGTTTGGCGCCGCGGGCGCCTCGACTGTCAGCAAATTGATTCCGTTGGGGGGCGATCTCGCTCGTGTGTTTGGCGCGTCGCCCGCTGAGTTCGGTTGGCTTGTATCGTTAATCGCCGTGCCCGCCGCCCTGCTTGCGATCCCCAGCGGCATAGTCGTGGATAAGTACGGACCGCGCGTCGTATTAATTGCCTGCGCGGTTTTAGGCGTACTTTCCAACACCATTTATATGTTTGCCGACTCCATGCCGGTCTTGCAACTCGCGCGCCTTCTTGAAGGAGCGGCGATCGTTCACATTTACACCGCCGCGCCGGCCTTGTTAATGGCGACAACGGACGGCAAAAAGCGAACGACGGCCATGACGGTCTGGGCGACTTACATGCCCGTCGGCACAGCTATTGGCCTTACATTAGGAGGGTTATTCGCGGACGGAGAATCCTGGCGATCGACCTTTATGGCCCAAGCAGCGCTGTACGCCGTGACCGGATGCCTGGGTTTTCTGCTTCCAACAATATCCGCGGATGCGGCCACCGGCGGGCAGCCCCTCGCCCAGCGTCTTCTGGGCTTGCGCGAGGCCTACTCCAGACCACCGCTCCTCCTGCTCGCCTTGGGCTTTTTCATGATGATCAGCATGGGGCTTGGCGCAAATGCAACGTTCCCTAGCTATTTCGCCCGCATTCACGACATGCCCACACTGTCCGCATCGAGCATGGTGGCCGCAGCCACCCTCGCAATGATACCGGGCTCATTGATTGCCGGCGTCATCCTGTCCAGCGGTGTGCGCCATCAAGTTTTGTTTTCCGGCTTAGCGGCAGCTGGATTTATTCTGGGCTCCCTGTCTTTCTTTCCTGACCTGGAAATCTCCTTGCGTTTCATCATCGTGTGCGGCTGGTTCATCATCTCCGGCGCCGCCATCGCTACGATTATGGCTACCTTGCCCATCGTCGCAGAACCACAGCGACGCGGCGCCGCGGCCGCTCTTATCAATCAGTCGGGCGCACTTGCCACCTTCGTGAACCCGCCAATCTGGCTGAGCCTGGCGGCAGGAAATGCGTGGACGCCTTTCTCCGGCTTGCTTGCATTGGGCTGGACGGTCGCGACAGCGTGCCTCTGGGCTATCGCTCTCTACGCAGCGGCGCCCGCCGCGAAAACACAAACAAGCTAGGAGGAAACCATGAAGCTGAAGAAGCTCGATCTCGAAGTCTGCATGACGGGAGAAGGCCCCGTATGGGATGTGGCCGAACAGGCGCTATATTACGTTGATATTATCGCGAAGAAGGTTCACCGCTACCATCCATCTTCCGGAGACAGCAAAAGCTGGGACGTCCCGGGTGTTGTGGGTTCTATGGCGCTTAGGGAGCAAGGCGGCGCCCTCGTCGCGCTCGCAGACGGACTCTATACACTTGATTTCGAGAGCGGCGTTTCAACACAAATCTGCAAACCCGAAGGCCTCGATCCACGCATCCAGTTCAATGACGGCAAGGTTGACCGTCGCGGCCGTTTCATCGTCGGCACAACGGATTCCAAAATCGAGAAGCCGATGGGCAACGTCTACTCCTTCAGCGCTGACCACAAGCTTTCTCAAATCGATGACGGCATCACCATTTCCAATGGTCCCTGCTGGTCGCCGGACAATAAGACCTTCTACTTTTCCGACAGTAAGAAGTCCGTCATGTACGCCTATGATTACGATATCGAGACCGGGGAAACAGCGAACCGCCGGATTTTCGTCAACACAGAAGACCTTGGCGGCTTCCCGGATGGCGTAACCGTAGACGCTGACGGACTGATCTGGACCGCGCTCTGCGAAGGCGGGAAAGTCGTCGCCTGGCGCCCGGACGGCAAGGTCGAGCGTATAATCGACATGCCCGTCACCTTGCCCTCAAGCGTCATGTTTGGCGGGCCTGATCTTGACCAGCTTTATGTCACAACGCTTGACCCACAAGCTCTCAGCGCTTTCCGCCCCAACCCTAATAACGAACGCGCAGGCGAAACTTATGTCATAGAAGGCCTTGGGGCGCGCGGCCTGCCGGAGCCGCGGTTCGCCGGCTGATTGCTTTCCCTCCCTTCTCGCCCGAGGCGTCTCTATATCGCGAAAAACCGGAACCGATTTTTATCATGAAAATTCAGGCAAAAAATGAAGCAGAAAAAGTCGCATCCTCATTCCTGATGGCGTTTGGCGCGAATGATTTTGCAGGCGCACGCGCCTATATGCACCGTGACATGACATGGTCCGTGATGTCGCGGGGCGTCCCCGGTGCAGGCGAACACAAGGGCCCGGACGCAATTTTCGAGGTCATAACGCCCATCAGAGAAAAATTCGGCCCCAACTCTCCTGTGATTACGCCACGTTGCGTTGTCTCAAATGACCGCACTGTGGTGTTGGAATTCCATGGCGGCGGCAATCTTTTGGATGGGCGCGCATATGACAATAATTATGTGATGATCATTGAAGTTGAGGCCGGGAAAATCATCGCCCTGCGCGAATATATGGACAGCTTTTACGTCCATAATCTATTTGCCGATTGTGATTAAGAGTTAAACCCACGATGAACGGCCCTTTCCTTTACAAGCACGAGCAGAACTCCATCATTTGAGTAATCTTGGCGGCTCGCTCGTCAGGCAAATGACCTCCTCGAACAGCCCGCCTTTCAAATGATAATGGATGAATTGAGGCATCTCGATCACCTGCCCCCGTACAATCGGCTGTAGGTTGCTGAAACCGGAGTCATCAATGTCTTTCTGCGTCATGTCTTTCTTGCCCGTAATGCGCACACAACATTCGATGAAAACATTATCCGTGTCCGCAACAAATCGGTCCACAAGGATCTCTTCGTGAACATAGCTATGCAGAAACCCGTAAAAGGAGCGCAATTCCTCCGGCGTTCCAAACAATTTCTGGCCATTCAAGACACACAAAGCCTTCTCCGGCGTGAAATAGGACAAAACCTTGTCATAATCCCCAACATTGAAAGACGCCAGATAGTCTGTATAGCCCTTATAATCCACGTTTCTTCACCTCTTCTGAATATCTCTGCAGTGCACGCTTCCCACCTGCTACAACCTTACGCTTGCAGCATGAGGGATTTGAGCTCGGTGTAGCCGCCCAGCCCTTCAGGTCCGCCTTCGCGACCGACTCCGGATTGCTTAAACCCGCCAAACGGCAAGGCCTGGTCAAACCGGAAAGCGTTCTGGCCCATCGTGCCTGTGCGCACGCCCCGCGAGATACGATAGGCAGCCTCATTATCATTGGTGAAGACCGCCCCATAAAGACCAAAAGGCGAATTATTGGCGATCGCCAAGGCCTCTTCTTCACTCTTATATGTCAGTACACTGAGTACCGGACCGAAAACCTCTTCGCGCGCTATCTTCATCGCCGGATCGACATCACAGAACAAGGTCGGCTCCATGTAGAAACCCCGATAGAGATGCGGCGGGCGACGCCCTCCCGTGACGAGCCGCGCCCCTTCATGCTGCGCGACGGATACATACTGCTCGACGCGTTTCAACTGTCGCTCCATTGCAAGCGGTCCCATCTGGCTCGCCGCATCGAACGGATCGCCGACGTTGACTGCAGCCATGGCGGCGGACAAAGCCCCGATGAAGTCTTCCTTACGGCTCTGTGGAATAATCGCCCGGCTCAACGTCGCGCAAATCTGCCCTGCGGACATGGTGATGGTCTGCGCCAAGGCATTGGCGGCCTCCTCCATATCGTAATCTTCCAGAACAATCGCTGCCGACTTCCCCCCAAGCTCCAGCGTACAGCGCGTAAAACGCTCGCCACAGACGGCGCCGATCCGCGCGCCAGCTTCGACCGAACCGGTGAAACTCACCTTGTCGACACCGTCATGACGGACAAGGTAATCGGAAACCTCGCGTCCGGCGGGAACAAGATTGACGACGCCGGGCGGCAGCCCAGCCTCCTCGGCGGCTTCGGCGAGGATATAGGCTTCCATCGGCGTTTCGGGCGCCGGTTTCATGATCACCGTGCAACCGGCGACCAGCGCCGGCGCAAGCTTGGCGGCCATAATGCCAAACGGATTGTTCCACGGTGCAATCGCCGCAACGACGCCCACCGGCTCCCTGACGACAAGCCCGCGCCCCGGACCGCTTGTCAGCGCCCGTTCCTGTTCCCAGTCATACCTATCCGCAAGATCGGCGTAGTAATCGATGGCCGCCTTGCCGCCGCCAATAACGAACGGCGCCATCGCCGCAAGCGCGCCGATCTGGTCAACCCAGGCTCGCGCCAGCTCTGGCAGCCGCCGCTCGAGAGCCGCAGACAACGCTCGAACATGCGCGGCGCGTTCCAGCGGCGATAAGCGCGGCCACGGCCCCGTATCGAACGCCATCCGCGCCGCCGCAACAGCCGCATCCACATCCGCTTCATTGGCTTCAACAACTCGAAGGCATATTTCCTCTGTATGCGGCGATATGATATCTGTGAAGCGCACAGTTTCAGGCGCCGCCCAGACGCCATTAATGTATAACTTGTCCGGATGAGTGATGAGAACATCGGGAAGAGGTTGGACCGCATTCATCAGGTGAGCTCCAATTCAGTTTGTGGCAAGCAACACAATCGGTTCTTATGAACTTCGAACAATGAGAAGCATCGGATCAGTACGGTCACGTAAGAGAAGTGGAAGTTCGCATGACCTATACGTCGAATGAACGCACCAACCTGGAAATTATTCGCAATGTCTATGAGCATGTCTTAAAACCACTGTCTCCCGACCGGGTCGACGAATTCTTCAGAACCGACTATATCCAGCACAGTCCGCTCGCTGAAACCGGCGCCGCAGGATTGAAGGCTTTTCTGGAGTGGGCTGGAAAAGAATCGCCACTAGCCGAACACCGGGTCAAACGCCTGTTCGCCGATGGCGACTATGTCATCGCACAGGTTCATGTGATCATTCATCCGGGCGATCGTGGCAATAATGTCATCGATATCTTTCGTATTGAGAACGGTCTCGTCGCGGAACATTGGGACGCCAGTCAGCAAATCCCGGAAACGATCATTCACGACAATGGCGTCTTTTAAGCGCAACGCTTCGCTTTCCAATAGGGCGGACACGGCGCGCATTCCGGCGCCATGAGCTTCTCTCTTGGGGACGCAATCGTTAGCTGTCGTCACGAATAACATTGCCATACACGCAAGCCTTGTTCATGCCCGGTTCAGTGGAAAGCGCGCCAGAGCCATCCCTCACCGACCAGCGCCTCACTTGATCTTCGTTGAATTATAGTTACCGTATATAACCATTATCGCTTGCGGCAAAGCCTGAATGTCGGCCCGCACAGCCTCGCAGGCGCGCTTGACGCCGCCACCGCCCGGAAGAGCTGCGGCGCGTTTACCTATGGGAGAAGAGACGATGACGGAGGAAGCCGCAAACCAGTTCGCGGACATCTTCGAAACCCAGTCGAGGCCGGGGGCGCCCAGCCTGGAACTGCTTTTCCAGATCCACCTCACCTTTACGCGCGTTCAACAAATTGGCGTCACGCCAACCGGGTCAGGCCGCGGCGCCGTTTACATCGACGCCGGCGACATCAAGGGACCAAAGATGAACGGTAAGGCGGTCCCGAATAGCGGCGGAGACTATGCGCTTTTTCGGCCTGACGGCGTGTTATCCTTCGATGCGCGTTACATGCTCGAAACCGACGACGGCGAGCTTATCCTCATGCATAATCGCGGTTATCTGTGGGGCCGCAAACCGGATACCATGGCGCGCATCAGGGAGTGGATTTTCAATGACGGGCCGCCTGTACCCCTCGAAGATTATTATCTGCGCGCATTTCCTACATTCGAGTGCCAGAGCGGAAAATACGACTGGCTGATGCGCTACGTCATTGTCGGCGTCGGTGAACGCCATGCCGACGGCAATGTCATCACCTATTACGCCCTGACCTGACAGGGCGGCCACGGCTGAGCAGGTTGACGTCAAGACTGAGACCGGAACATTTTCCCATGAGCTACACCGCAACATTGAATGACAAGACAATCGTCGTAACGGGCGCTTCCACCGGCATTGGCCTCGCCTGCGCACAGGCCGCCGCAGCGCTCGGCGCCAGGGTCGTTCTCGCCGCGAGATCGAAAGACAAACTCGACAGTGAAGTCGCCACGATTGAGGAGAATGGCGGCCAGGCGATGGCGTACGCCGCCGATCTTTCCGACCGCGATCAAACACTCGCGCTGTTCGACGCCGCAGAAAAAAGGTTCGGCTTCATTGACGGTCTCGTCGCCAACGCCGGCATGAACGGGCCCATGATCCCTCTGACCGCCTATCCGGAAGACGCGTTCGAAAACGTCATGGCGCTGAACCTCAAATCCATGTTCTGGTCCTTTCAGCGGCTTCTTCCGGCAATGATCGAGCGCAAGACCGGCTCTATCGTTGCGATCGGAAGTCTCGGCAGCGAACGTGGTCTGCCGATGACATCGGCTTACAATATGTCGAAACACGCCGTGCTCGGCCTCGTGCGATCAGCAGCAAGCGAAACAGCCTCAACTGGCGTCAGGGTTAATTGCCTGTTGCCCGGCCTCATCGAAACACCAATGATGGACGATCTCGCCATGATGATCGGCAATGGCAATAAACAGGATGGGATTGCGCGCATCGCCGACATGGCCCCCGCAAAGCGTGTCGGCTCGCCAGACGAAGTCGCGCGCATGGCCGCTTTCCTGCTTAGCGACGCGGCGTCTTATGTAACGGGGCAAAGCATTGCCGTTGACGGAGGAGCCTTAGGCGTGCTCGGCGCCTGACGTTAGAGCCGCTGCGGAGGAACAACTGGGCTACGCCGCAGTCGGCGAAAGCTTTTCACGATAACGAGAAAGGAAATCGGAAACTCGTTCCGGCTTTTTACCCGTCAGGTTCTCGAAATCGTCGCTGATAACGTCGAAATCGCCAGCGCGGATCGTCGCCTCGAAAGAGACCATATCGTCGCTGCACCAGCCAAAGCCGTTAACAACCAGATCGTCCTGCGCAGAACGCGGGACACCCATGCTGTCGAACATAGCGTAAAGCTCTTCGTCGGTTGTTTCTATGTATTCAATCGGCTTACCGGAGAGTTCGCTGACTAAATTGGCGATATCGCGAAAGGAAATGCGTTCAGGCCCCGTAATGTTGTAAGTTTTGCCTTCATGGCCGTCTGTAGCCATTACGGCAGTCGCTGCCTCGATGCAGTTCTCGCGCGTGACCATGGCAATCTTCCCATCACCTGTGGAAGACATCCAATGTCCGCTGGCGACCGCGGCAGGGCCCGCCGCATCGCGCATGGCTTCAGCATATTGGGAATTGCGAAGAAACGTCCAATCAAGACCTGACTTCTTTAAGAGGTCTTCTGTAAACCGATGATCGCTGACAGCAAGAGAGTTGCACCCGTCCTTTCCAATAAACGACGTGTAAACTATGTGACTTACGCCCGCAGCCTTTGCGGCGTTGACGGCGTTTGTATGTTGCGGTTCGCGCTGACCGACTCGGTTTGTGCTGATCATCAACATTTTCTCCCCGCCGGAAAAAGCGGCGACAAGGGATTCGTAGTCGTCGAAATCTCCCGCCCGAACATCCGCGCCCTGCTCGGCGAATTTCGCGAGCTTGCGCGGATCCCTCGAGACCAAAATAAGATCGGCAGCCGACACGCCGCGATCAATCAATCCCTGAGCCACGGTGGAACCAAATGGGCCGGAGGCGCCAGTAATAATTGTTTTCATCGCTGCGTTGTTCCCCTTGATCGGCGCGGTTCGCCCGCGGCCATATTAATTACAACATGTAACTATAAATACGAGACAGCGCAACAGCCGCCTTCGCATCACAGGCGAAACCACTCCCAATGCGCTTTGACTTAGCGCCCGACCCTAGAAATACTGCGGCGGACGGTGAGTGATTCGTTTCTTCGTCCAACAATATGCCAGGCCAAACCAACAGTCGGACGCCACGATGACGAAAAGCGCCTCCACCCCACGCCCCGCCCGCCGGGGAAAGCAGAGAACAGTCGCCCCAAATGATGCGCCCAAAGAGGTCGACGACTGGCTCGGTCGGAATCTCAGTCGGGCCGCCAATACCGTACTCAACAGGTTCCAGGAGGTGTTCAGTGAATATGATATGCGCCCGGCGCTCTATTCAGCGCTTGTGGCCATAGAAAACAATCCGGGCGCGTCAGGCGCGCAAATCAGTTCATGGATGGACGTTCCACGAACAAATGTAGTCATTCTTCTGAGAGAACTGGAAGAACGCGGCCTCATCAGCCGGGGGAGATCCGATGAAGACCGGCGCGCCCAATCTATAGACCTTACACAAAAGGGACGCCGTTTGATGCCAAAATTGCGGACGGCGCATAAACGGTTGGAAGCCGAGTTTGCAGCCTCCATGAGCAGTTCGGAACGTCAGCTTCTGAACAGAACCCTTCGACGGATTTGGCAGGCTGGCCCTTCAAGCGCTGAGTAATGAGCCCCCATAGCACCTGCCCCACGTCAGCGCAGCTCCAGGCTTCCGCCATCGACAAGTAATTCAACGCCAGTGATGAAACTTGCGTCCTGTGCAGCAAGGAAAAGCACGGCCGACGCTACTTCAGAAGCCTCTCCGAGGCGTCGCATCGGCACAACAGAGATCATAGCTTCGCGCAGTTTATCTGCGTCCTCGTCGCTCATCCCCACATTTCTGTTGATCAACGGCGTTTCGATGGGACCAGGGCTGACCATATTCACACGAACGCCTTCCTCCACCAATTCCTTAGCCAGAATCCGCATGACAGCCTTCAAGCCTGCTTTTGCGGCGGCGTATACAACATTCCCGGCCAGCGCCACATCGGAACCTATCGACCCAGTGATGACGATGGCGCCGCCCTGGCCCAAAAGCGGCAGCATCTTCTGGATCGCGAAAAAACAGCCACGCAGATTAATCGAGTGTATTTCATCCCAAAGTTCAGGGGTTACGTCACGGACCGGCGCGAACCCTCCAATCCCGGCATTGATGAAAAGCGCATCCACAACGACGCCCTCTTCCTGAAGGTTATTGGCCAGCGCTTCCATCGCTGACAGATCGGCGATGTCGGCCTGATAGCCCCTTGCCCCTGGAATCCTTTCAACAGCAGCATCGATCGTCGCCTGGTTGCGCCCCGTCAGCAAAACGCGCGCGCCTTCCCGCGCAAATGCTTCCACAGAGGCGAGGCCAATGCCGCTATTGCCGCCCAGAATCAGTACGGTCTTGTCTTCATATCTCATGGCCGTTCCCCTTATTTGTCACCGGTCAGCGACTTTGAGTTGCGCTGTTTGACGACAAGATCCGGTGGGCGTTTTCGAGGGGACCACTCCCCTTTGCCCGGGAAATTCTGAAGGATTTCGCCATCCCAAAGCCGGATGATCCGGCTCTCGAACAGCCATTCGCCTTCATGCCGGATAATTTCGTCGAGGTAATACCCTGAAAACCGCAACACCATGGGCGGTTCGCCGTGGCACTCCGTTACAAAGACAAACGACTTGGCGCTTATGCGGTCATCGCTCTTTTTCTCATAGAGCGGCATGGAAAGGTGATGTTGACGACCGGGAAAGTTGGGAGAATTCCGATAATGTTCCCCCATCGCACGCACGCCATCGCGCCCCTCCCAAACATCCGCATCTTCAAACACTTCTTCAACGATTTTACCGGCTGGCGCAAAAGTCATTGCGAGCGCATCCGGATCGCCAGTATCTAGCGCCCAACTGTAGCGCGCAAACAAATCCTCGATTTCGATACGGGCTTCCATTGACAATTTCATGATAATTCTCCTTTTTTACTTGATTTTTATTTATACATATTAGCCTGGTTGGCAGTCGAAGAGCGCTTTCATTCAAAACCGTCCCACATGCACTTGGGGCCATATGCGCTTGCGGCCACCGCACGCCTGTTGGCTAAATTCAGATTCGCCTCACCCACATTCGCCCACACGCCAGAAGGAGGTAAAGAGGTTATTTTGTTTTATTAACTAAATTTCTTAAGACCACATCATGCCGCCCCCCCCCCGCGCTCTCCGCCTGTAGCCTGCAACCTCGTA
>JAUHYK010000147.1 GCA_030426465.1 Alphaproteobacteria bacterium | reverse complement strand
CTGGCGTTATTAAGGCCATCGCTGTGATTAGGGAGGCGAGTGCGGCTTTGCGCATAAAATTCTCCTGCATGCCCGAAATGAAAGAAGTCGATGTCCAGCCGCAAGGAACGTTCTGGTCGCGAAAAGTCTTGTGGCGTTTCAGGTCTTTGCGATTCATGGCTGGCGCTCAATTGTGCTGTCCGGGAGGTCCGGGCCTAAGGGTAGCTCAACTAAGAAAAACAATACAGCCTTAATATATTATAAGGCAATCAAAATTACATTTTCTGGCTTGTTCGGGCTAAAAATATGGAAAATGACAGCGGAATGCTGCAGTAAGGCGCGATGAATAAGGCGGCTGGCGGCAAGAAGAAAAAGCAAAACGGCGGGGATTCTATCGCCGCCTACGATCTCATTATGGATGCGATCGTGACCCAGAAGCTCGCGCCCAGTCAGAAAGTGTCAGAAAACATTCTGACCGAGATGTTCGATATCAGCCGGACGACGGCGCGGAACATCATGGAGCAACTTACCGCCCAGCAGTTTCTTGTTTCTATCTCTCCGCGGGTGACGCGGGTCGCGCCGCTGACCCTGCTTGATGTGAAACAGAATTTCGCCATGCGCAAAATGTTGCAGCCAAATCTCTTTGCTATGGCGGCGGCGCATGTGGATTACGATGAGCTGGTTAAGCTGAACGACGCCATATCCCACAAAGGTCCGATTAGCGGGGATGACGCTGCATTGGCGTTATTAAAGGCGAATAAGCGGTTTAACGTGTTTATTGCGCAGCAAGTGAAGTATCCGCTGCTCATCCACTGGGTAAAGCAGCTTGAAGATACGACCATGCGGATCTACTGGCTTTATGTTCAGATGAAGCGCGTGATGCCGTTCACATGGGAGCATCAACGCGAATTGCTGGAAGCGGTCAAAAGCGATCACGCCACCGAAATTCGCGAGCAAACCCACAAAATTCTTTCGCTTTGCGAGGAACGGGTGCTGGACGCCATCTTCCTGCATGACCAGCTTTATACGCAGGATCTGCGTGTTCCGCCCGCGCTTTAAGGGCTCTCTCAGGCTCTCCGCCTGACCCCACACTTCTCTTTCTTGTCACCCGCCTTAAGGGTTTTCGCCTATGGCTTGTCCGCGGCGGCGGCTCTGCATGGCTATGCTGTGATCCGTACGCCACAGGGGGAAGAACATCCATAAATTTATATAAAGCGGGTATTCACGACATTAAAAAAGCCATATACAAAAATAATACAGCCAAAATGGCGGAATGCGCTCGCATGCGGGCGCAGGGGCAAAGGAGATAAGAATGGCTTGTGGAACCAAAATAGCGCTCTTGGCGAACTCGGCCATAGCGGCATTGACGGCTTCGGCTTATGCGCAAGGGGGAAATGGCGACAGCGGACCGTTAATGGTTCGCGACGAAATTATCGTCACATCGCGATTTCGAGAAGAATCCATTCAGGATATCGGCGCGAGCGTCGCTGGTCTGTCTGAGGACGACATCAATGACCTTGGTGTTCGCGACCTCGAAGACGTGGCGCGCCTTGTCGCCGGTTTGCAAAACATCAAGTCGCAACAGAATTCCAACGATATCGCCATTCGCGGTGTGATAGACGCTAAGTCCGGCGCCTATGCGACAAGCTCTGTCTATAGCCTGTTTTTGGACGATGTTTCCGTGGCGTCGCCCGGGCAGCAGCGTGACTATAGCTCAGTCGATCTCCAACGCATTGAAGTGATCCGCGGACCGCAGCCGACGCTTTTTGGTGAGGGCGCGGTTGGCGGCGTCATTCGCTATTTCACCGCTGACCCCGATCTTGATGGACCCATGTTTACGGGCGTTGCGCGCGGCCAGATTGAAACCATCAAGGATGGCGGCCTTGCCTATAGCGGTGAGAACGCGACGTCTCTTATTTTAGCGCCGGGCAAGCTTGGCCTCCGCGTTTCAGGTTTTTACCGCAAGGATGAAGGCTTTATCGATAACCCGAGTGAGGGCGAAGACGTCAACGACTTCGACAGCTTCGGTGGGCGCGCGGTTCTCCTGGCGCGCCCGACGGATGCGCTAGAAGTTCGGCTTTCTGCATTCCTCATGCGGGACGATCTTGGCGAATCCACACAAGTGGACCCGGGCTCTGACCCTGAAGATCTGACATTTTCCTCGTCGCCAATGAGCGGTTTTGTTACAGACGATTTTGACCTTTACACGGGTAAGATCAGCTATGATTTCGGCGCGATCAAGCTGACCTCCATCACCGGATATTATGAGCGCGACAATATCAATACGCGCTTTAGTGCGGGCAACTCATTCGGCCTGCAGGCTTTCTTCGCGTCAGATATGCCGGGCGGCTCGATCGATACGACGACGTTCGAAAATATCGCCACAAAGCAGGAGCAGTTCTCCCAGGAGTTTCGCTTTGTATCGGATTTCGACGGCCCGGTGAATTTCACCTCCGGTCTTTATTATAGGGATAAGGACATCATGACAGTCGTTGGGCTTGATTGTGCGGGTTGCGCTGCGGTCACGACGCCGTCCAGGGATTACATCCTGCGAGAAACGTCGACTACAAATTCAACGCAATATTCCGGCTTTCTTGAAGTCACATTAAGCCTGACCGATCAGCTGCGTTTGATTGGGGGTGCGCGATATGTTGATGACAAACTTGTCGCGACATTCATTGACAATAATGTCATAAATCTTGTTCCGCGCTTCGATATGGGTGGAAACGTCATTCCATGGACGGAATCGGATCCGATTGATTTTGTCGATTTTGTCGATCTACTGCTGAGCATCGGCGCAAGCGATGTCTATGATTTTCATCTGAAACGGTTCCTGCCACGAGGGGGCGTTGAATTCGAAGTCAATGACGACATCCTTCTCTACGCTAATGCGGCCGTAGGTGCGCGTAATGGCGGCGTCGGGCAGGGCGTTTCGGCGCTGGCGATCGCAGGTCCCGATCCCATGGGTATTGAAGACGCAGTCAAATTTGATGAAGACAGTGTTCTGACCGTCGAGGCTGGCTTCAAATCATCATGGCTGGATGGTGATTTGATCGCTAATCTGGGTGTATTTCATACAAAATTCAAAGACACACAGGTTATTATTTCTGCGCCGGCGACACAGCCTTTAAACGGGCCTGATCAGCGCA
>JAUHYK010000097.1:0-15000 GCA_030426465.1 Alphaproteobacteria bacterium | reverse complement strand
TCGTGGCGCTGTCCTGGGCCGAAAAATACAATTGCAGGACGGCCAGCGGCACAAACATCTGAGCGAAATATATTGTGGTGATGGCAGGGCCGGTGAAAGTCTCGGTATCGATGCCGACGCCGCCTGTGGTCATGAACCAGAACATGATGCCGATGCGAAAAAACCAGACGGCGCTAACCACCATGAACAAACGCATGGCCCAGCGGCGATGCTTGTCGATTTCGCGATTGATCGCATATCGCAAGGCAATTGCGGAAAAGCTGATAATCAAAATCGCATCAAGCGAAATGGCGTAATGCCCAACGTCTCCACCCGGGACGCCGCGTGTCCGCACGAGATAAAGCCCAGCAATGCTCGTGAGCACAGCGAAAAGCATGTATATGCGGCCCACATAACGGTGGAAGGTGCGGAACCGGTTACGAATGGCTGGAATGAGTTGTAACGGGCCGCCTCCGATAATGACCACTGCAATCAGGACATGCGCCGCAATGGCGAGATTGCCGGGCAGGTCCCCGGGCACGTAGCCATTCGGCAGATGAGTGTCGCCCAGCCCCGGCAGGCCGCGTTTGGCCAGAAGCGGCGCATAAAACGCCGCTACATAGTAGACAAAGATCATTTGCCCGATGGCGGCGGCTAGAAACCACAGGACGCCGGAAAATAACAAGATACGATGGGCTGCATTGAAGGAGCGCGCCTGGTTTGCGTCCGGGCGGTCTGATATTTGGGCCTGCGTCATTACTGCTCATCCTGTTTCGCTGCCATTTAGGCGCAAAGTAGATGGCCGTTTCGCCCTGAAATCTTGCCGATTTGGAAATCGGCCAGTAATTTAGGCCAGTATTTACGTGCGACGGGGGGGTGAAAGTTCGTCGCATGGCCTGTGAGAGTGAGTACGGACTTATCAGGAGGGATCATGAGCAACTCTGAGATGGACTCCTATCCGACCATTATCCGGCGTGATTTCGTTTCAAAAGTTATCGCATCCCTGAAAGCGGCAGGCGAAAAAACTCCTTTGTATGAAGCGGTATGGTGGTTTTTCGCTGGTTGCATTGTCGTGGGTAATATCGGCTATTTCGCCGGTGAGCTGCCTGGGCCGTTAGGGTATATGCTTGCCTATGGCGGCGCTGCGGGATGCGCATGGGCGTGGCTTTTTGCCAGAACTTTATTTCATACGGATGCGTTAGCTCGGAAGTGGCCTTTATTTCTTCTTGGTGCGACGGTGCTGATTGAAGGCAGCTGGGATATTGCCCACGAATTGCCTGTGGCTGGCGAGATGGGAAGGCTGATCGCCAACGCCGCATCGTTTCTTTGTATATCAATGCTGGCGCTTGTGTTCGTGGAAGCTCTTTCGGGCCTTGATCGGCAAACGTCTTCTGCGGAACGTAGATTTCGCACGACATTTATCGGGTTTTTTATCGTTGCGCTTACAGTGACGATGCTGTGGGCCTTGAATGCGCCGGAAGGCTCACTAGCGGCCCAATCGCAAACGCCGGCGCGGTTGGCGTTTGGTCTGCTGGCTATTGTGGGCGGACGGTGCGCTGTGGAGTTTCGTAAGAAAAACCCCGTCGAAGCGGCGCGGTGCAAACCGCGCCAAAAGCTGCGGGCGCGGACACTTGATCCAGCAGAAGAGAATCTTGCCCGGCGGATCCGCGGTTTACTGGAGAAACAGCAGTTTTTCGCCACGCCCAAACTAAAGGTTTCAGATTTAGCACTGGCTCTCGGCGAGCCTGAATACAAAGTCTCGCAGTGCATAACAGGGGTTATGGAGCGTCAGAACTTTAACCAGTTAGTGAACGCCTACCGAATCGAAAATGCGAAAGCCGCGCTTAAAGACGGCGCAAATCGAGATCGGCAAATCCTCGCGATTGCCCTTGAGTGCGGGTTCAATTCTGTTGGGCCCTTCAATCGCGCTTTCAAACAAGAGGTCGGCATGACGCCGCGCCAATATCGCGCCGAGCAAGGGTGAGGCGGACATTGCACTTTGAGGGCCATTGCCGAGCAAGGCCTGTATTTTACCCCCTGCCGCTGATCCGGTTACGAAGACCTGGGTAATCTTTCGACGGCCAAGGCCATTGCTGGTCTTTTTGCATGGAATTCAATAAGTTACTCTTGAGATAGCGGAATTACGATCCGGTCAGGCAAGCCGGCTGCGATGGAGATGGGCATAATCATGCGGGGCGTATTGGTGAAGTTTTTGGCCGCGGTGACTTTTGCCGCGCTTTTCGTTGCCTGTTCGCGTGGGCCGGCGCCGGAAGAGGTCACCGAAACGCCGGCGCTCGAAGCCGAAGACGACCTTAATCTGGATGTCTGGCTGGAGCGCATGGAAGTCGGCAGTCGTGAGCTTTATTCGGCGCGAGAAGCGGTTGTTGACGCGCTTTCACTAAAAGAGGGCTATGTCGTCGCCGACATTGGCGCCGGCACCGGACTTTATGCATTGATGTTTGCCGATGCGGTTGGCCCTCATGGCCGGGTTTATGCCGAAGATATTGAGCCGTTGTTTCTTGATCTGATCAACCGGCGTTCAGAAGATTCAGGTTTTGACAACATCACTGCCGTCCTGGGGCGTGAAAGCGATGTGACTTTGCCGGAAAATTCAACGGATGTCGTTTTTATCGCCGATACATATCATTATTTTGGCGACCGAGAGGCGGTCATGAAATCGGTTCTTAAAGCGACGAAGCCTGGCGGGTCGCTTGTCATCGTGGATTACGATTTGAAACCCGGAGAGCCACGACCGGAAGATAAGGCTCATGTCCGATTCGGTCGTGCGGGAGTAATCTCCGAAATCGAATATGTTGGCTTTAAGCTTGCTGAGGAAAAGCCAGTTGAAGGGCTTGAAGAAAACTATTTCCTGCGATTCGTGAAAGCAGATGAGTGAAGAGATTAGCGATAGCAGCCGCAAGGGGCTGAACCGCTACCTGTTCTGGCTTTATGAGGGATATGGAACAGCGCCATATTATTTTCGCTGGGCCCTATTAATCTTTGACCTTCTGACGATCTGTTATTTCCTTTGGGCTCCGTTTGAGGCGCGCGGGAAAACCCATGTTGCTGTTGATTTTGCTATTGGCGCTGTCATCGCTGCAGACCTTATAGCGCGGTTTTATATAGGCCGTCACAAAAGCCGTTTTCTATTAAACTGGTTAAACTGGACCGATCTTGTGGTGGTTATAACCATGTGGGCGCCATTGCTGGTGTCGAACTTTGCTTTCCTGCGCATCCTGAGGGCGGTTCGCGCCGTGCGAGCATTCACCTTCATTCGCCGCATCAAAATTCTGACTCCGTTTTTTCAGCGTCACTCTCGCATCATAGATAAGGTCACAAATCTTATTGTGTTTGTCTTTGTGATGGCCGCAATGGTTTACGCCACCCAAGTGGGGGTTAACCCGGGCGTCCACACCTATCTTGATGCGCTTTATTTTACGATGACAACGCTAACAACAACCGGCTATGGCGATATTTTGATGCAGGGCAAGGCCGGAAAGATCTTGTCCATTGTCATTATGGGGTTGGGGCTCACTCTTTTCCTGCAGTTGCTGCGCACACTTATAGAGCCTGATGAAAAAGTCGATTTCGAATGCGTAGATTGCGGCCTGCTGCGCCACGACCGCGACGCCGTTCATTGCAAACATTGCGGCCGTGTTATTCATATTGAAACGCGGGGCTTCACCTGAGTGGCGTAATCAGTTCTTGTAGACCCAATAATCAGGACCAAACCGGTCCTCAAGTTTGGCGAGCTGTTGTCTTTGTATCTCGCGTACGCGTGTGGGTGTGATGGCGTCCTTAGGGTCAATCTCCTCTATCGTCAGGCTCGTTTTGTCTTCGTATAGGTGCTCGCCGGCGAGCCGCGCCTGATCGTCATACGGCCAGAAAAAGGCCTGACGGCTGGAGATATGATAAATTCCCTCAGGGTTATCGATGCCGTAATTCATCGCCATGAGATCAGATCCCTTCGCAAGTTGATGGAATGTAAGTTCATCAAAGATGCCCCAGTCGCTGACGGCGATGACATCATCTGAATTCCATAACACCACTTCTCCGACACTATTGTAAAAATCGACGACAGCTTTTTTGCCTTCGACGACAACAGGGTTAGCGCCCCAGCTGACGCGATAGACAGGATGATCCACCATCATGTCGGATTCGATGATCTTTTCATACTGGCCTGAGCCTTCGAGATGTACATGGCGCCAAAAGTTGAGGAGCATCGCTTTATGTAACGGATTGCTCGTCCGTTCATAAAGCGCCGCGGTTGGCGCCATACACTCTTCGACCGCTTTTTCATATTTATTCATGGGTTCCTCCTGTACCTTGCGCACCTCGTTAGGTGGTGTGTCTTCTTGCTAATACCGTTCCATCATAACGGCGTGAGCTTGGCTGTGCTTGACCTATGGCGCAAGCCATACAGGACAGACCCGCAACGGAATCATCCGTGGCGTTCCCAGATGAAGTTAAACCCTATAAGAAGGTGAAAACGGCTAAACAGTCAGGAAACAGGGGCGAAGGGAACGCCATGAGCAAGAATTCTGAATCTTTTGAGCGCTGGATCCGCAGCTCTTTTGTGGAGATGAACACCGAGCTTGAGGAGACATATTTCAATCAGGAGCGGCGGGAAGCTGTCGAGGGTGTCGGCGACGCGATAAAGCACCGCATCTGCGATGAAGGACATGATTTCGTCGTCCGCTTACTTGCGGAAGGCAACACCGACGAAGGTTTTGATAACGCTTTCGATCTCCTCGGAGACCTTGGACTTTACCTTGCAGCGCTGCGCCGACACGAGCTCACCAATCCGGCGCGTGAAGAGAAATCTCCTTTTCAGGAAGCTTCGGCGCTTGGCCTTCATATAGCGGCTTCGGTCGGTATGGCGCCGCGTTTTGCGACAGCGCATCTCGCGACCAGAAATGCAGCAGTGAACGGCCGCCAGAAAAGCTTTACGACATTAAAGGATGAGTTCCTGTTTCTAGACTACAATACGCGCGGGATTTTTTCTTTTATGCGTTGTGCTGACGCTCTGATGAGAATTCTCCCGCTGGGGGTCTCCCATCCGGTGACGGAAACGTTGCTGCGCGATGCGGCGAATGCATTGCGCGACGTAATCAAGTATAACGACATCCTCTATAAAGAGCTTGATACAGACAGGTTTTTTTATTCTGTCAGGCCTTATTACAAACCCTATCGTGTGGGCCGTCATGAATATCGGGGAGCCAATGCGGGTGATTTTTCCGGCATCAATGAAATCGACATGCTGCTCGGTCTTTGTCAGGCGAACGACCCCTATTATGCGCAGCTGCTTGTGGACAAGATGCTATTCATGACGCCTGAAGATCAGGCGAGTTTGCGCGACTGTATGCGTCAGCGCAGTATATTGGCGCACTTCTTGGATGTTGCGCCCGGCTCCGCACAGGAGCCGTGGTTCAAACGCAACGCAGCGGCCTTTCTGGAAGTCTGTCGCCTGCATGGAGAGACAGCAGTGCAACATCATGACCAACTCGTGAAGCGGTTTATTGAGAAACCATCGGCGACGCTGGAAGCCGATAAGCTTTCACAAGTGACTGCGAGCGGTCCGCCGCTACCTGTACTTATGCGCGCCCTGGAAACTTTACGGGACATGCGAAAAGCTGCTGATCGAAACGACATTCGTACAAGTTATAAAGAGATAAAGGCGCTTAAGACCTATCTTGCGGCCTAGCTGTTTTCCATATCGTCGACACGAATTTTTGAAGCGAGCGCGGTTTTAATTTTTTCGCGTTGGGCCTGTGTGCGCTCGCAGGCTTCCTGCCGTTCCGCTTCGAGAAGGTCGGCTTTTTTCGACAATGCATCGAGATAGGCGTAGGCGTTCATCAAAGAGGCGGGGCTTGCTTCGCTTCCACCTGTCAGGTGTGTCATTTTCTTTCGCACGGCCTTGCGCTCCGCTTCGAGCCGGTTGATTTCATCATTGATGGCAGAGAGCTTGTGACGCTCTTTGTCGAAGCGGATCTGCGCAATTTTCTTTAGCTCTTTTAGCTGATCAGTTGGCGTCGCCATAAGACTTTGCTTTCTTCCGCATGGCATCTGCGAAGTGGATAGCCGCCGCTACTGCAGCATAATGATCATGATGAATTTCATCGCCGATCTCAACGGTTGCGTGGATGGCGCGCGCTGTGGGCGGGTCAGAGCGGATCGGAACCCCTGATAAGGTGGCGACTTCTCTGATTTTCAGCGCGATTTCGTCGGTGCCCTTGGCGACACAAATTGGAGCAGCCCCGACCTTGCGGTCCCATTTTAGCGCAACGGCGTAGTGAGTCGGGTTGACGATAATGACGTCTGCGTCCGGCACGTCCTGCATCATGCGGTTTCTGGCTATCGCCTGTCCACGCTCGCGCCGCGACTGCTTCATGGTCGGGTCGCCTTCCTGTTCTTTCATTTCCTTCTTGAGTTCTTCGAGCGTCATTTTAAGTTTATGGGTGTGACGGTGACGTGACCACGGTACATCAACCGTCGCGATCGCAGCGGAAAATAGAACAATCAGCGCGGTAAAGATCACGCCTTCGCGCAGGATCGACGCTGGCAGCCCTTGCGCCGGCAGGCGCGCTTCCAGGGGAAGCACAGCAAAACGATGGGCAAACACTGCGGCGAACATGATGCAGACAGCGCCAAGTTTAACAGCGCTCTTTGCAAATTCACTGAGGCCGTCCGGCCCGAATTTTTTCTTGGCGTTGGCGATAATTGAGAGCCGGTTGAATTTTGGCTGGATTTTTTTCGGTGCGAATGTGATTGCCTGTTGTGCAAACAGGGCTGTCAGCACACCGAGCGCAGGCAGTCCGAGGAAGGGAAAGAGCGCTTGTAAGCCTACGCCGGAGAGTGACTGAATGAATGCTCCGGAATCGGCGGCGAAGGCTTGCTCAGCAAAATGTTCAGGGCGTTCAAGCAGGCGCGCTAGACCAAAGGCAAGCGCCGCGGCGACCCCTGTAGAGGCGGCCGCGAGCGCAATATAAAAACCGATATAGGCTGCTGCTGCGTTCGCTTCTTTCGACTGCGCGACATCGCCTTCCCGTCGCGCTTTATCGATTCGCGACGGGGTTGGATCGTGGCTCTTCTCCTGGCCGCTATCTTCGGGATTTTCGCTCATAACGGCGCCGAAAAGAGGTCAAAGAGAACGCGCTGGAAGCTTTCGAGCCAATCAAACAGTATGATTGGCGCTGCTGCAGCGAAGAGGAACAGCGCAGCAAGCGTGACTGCTGGCGCGCCAACAAAAGCCGCCATAAGCTGCGGCATCGCGCGGCTCGCTGCGGCGAGGGCAAGAGAATAAAGAAAACCGAGAATGACAAAAGGCGAAGCCAGCGCCAGTGACTTAAAGAGCGCAGCGCCAACTCGTGTGCTGGACCATTCTCCTGTTTCCTGGGCGCCGGGAAATGTGCCGAAAGGAAGAAGCTGATAAACGTCGGCCATCGCGCCAACGAGATGAATATGAAGGCCTGCGGCCGCGGCCATGGCGACGCCCGCCATCACCAGAAGCGCGGCGAACGGAGATTCAGAATCAAACCCTACTGTTGGGCCGAATAATTGCGAGAGTGACGAGCTTTGCGCGATGATGGCGCCCGCGATTTGCAGAATGAACACCATTAAACGCAAAGCAAAGCCTACAAGAACACCGCACATGAATTCCGCAGCAAAGAGCGAAACCACGCCCGCCGTCGTTGCTGGCGGCGTCATGTCTGGCGAAAGAATCATAGGTGTCAGCACGATAGCGACTGCGATGGCGGCGGTGAGCCGCGCGCGTAAGGGGATGGCTTGTTCGCCGATCCCCGGCGTCAGAAAGATGACGGCGGAAACGCGTGTGAATACTGCGCCGATCAGAATAATGAAGGGCGCGCCCGCATCAATTATCGGCGCCAGCGCGTCCAGATAGTCCATCGTCTCACGCTGTCCCGACCAACAGCGGTTTCGCGCCGGTGTCGATCTCTTCATAGGAAAGAACAGGGTTGCGGATTTTCTTTGCGTGGAGGACAGCGCGAATGAAACGCCGGCGCTTGGACGATGTGACAATCGCCGGGTAGAGCTGCCGTGCTGAGGCGTTGTTTATCTGTTCCACGACGGCCTGAGCGAGGCGATTGAACTCCTCCGGAGGTAGAGCGACGTCAACATGGCCGTTCGGGCCATGGGTTTCATGTTCGGAGAAAATCTGTTCCCAATCGAGACCGATCTGGATGAGTGGCAGAGCCCCGTCTTCATTCAGCATCGGAGTTACAAAATTGCGGGCGATGCGTTGGCGCACGAACTCGGCGACGTCTTCGGCGCTATTGTAGAGAGTACGACCCTCGGCGATGGTTTCCAGCATCACGGGGAGATTGCGGATCGGAACCCGTTCATCAAGAAGCAGCCGGAAGATCGCCTGAACGAATTCAGGCGGTGCTTTATCGGGTACGAAGTCGTCGAGCAGACGTTTGTTGGAAGCTGCGCGCTCCATGTCGGAATTCTTCGTGAACTCTTCGAAAATGCGTTTGACAGAACGGCGTGTTACAAGGCGCGAGAAGTCCTGCTTGATCGTCTCAAGAAGGTGTGTCGAAACCACTTCTGCGGGTTCAACGACGGCGTGGCCAAGGGACATTGCGTCCTCGCGGGCCTTGCGGTCGACCCAGCGCGCCGGCGCCCCGTAAACTGGCTCCTCGCAGTCCTCGCCAGGAATGGGGAGGTTTGCGAGGTCATCCACAATGACAAGCACACGCTCCTGATAGAGCGTGCCTTTCGCTGCGGAGACACCTTGAATCTTGATAACATATTCATTCGAAGAAAGGTCAAGATTGTCAGTCAGACGGATCGGTGGAATGATGAAACCGAACTCTGCTGCGATGTAATGACGAATCTTGACGATGCGCGGTTCAAGTCCGTTCACATTGTCCAACGCCAGCGGAATGAGGTCACCTGAAAACTCAACGTGAATTTCGTCGACATCGAGAATATCGCCGAGTTGTTTTTTTGTTTCTTTCGGCTTCGGCGCAGGAACTGTCGCTTCCGCCTTCTTTTTTTCTTCCTGGTCCTGATAGATGAAATAGGCGGCGGCGGCGAAACCGGCGGAGCCTGCGAAGAAAGGCAGGAAGGGAAGGCCGGGCATCAGGGCGAAGAAGCCCATAATGACGGCTACGGTGCCGAGAGCGAGAGGGTTTGCCCCGAGCTGGGCGAGCATCGCCTTGTCAGCGGCGCCGGCAACACCGCCTTTAGATAAGAGAAGCGCAGCCGCGATGGAGATGATGACAGCCGGGATCTGGGAGACGAGGCCATCGCCAACCGTGAGAATGGAGTAAGTGGCGACAGCATCTCCCGCTGACAAGCCGTGAACGCCAATGCCCATCCCGAGTCCGACGACAAGGTTCAAAAGGGTGATTAAAAGACCTGCGATCGCGTCGCCTTTGACGAATTTCGAGGCGCCGTCGAGAGAACCGAAGAAGGTTGTTTCATCCTGCTCGAGTTTACGGCGGGCCTTGGCGTCTTCATGGGTGATAGCGCCAGCGGCAAGGTCTGAGTCAATGGCGAGCTGTTTTCCGGGCATGCCGTCCAGAGCGAAGCGGGCGCCGACTTCCGCCATGCGGCCTGCACCCTTAGTGATCACCATAAAGTTGACGATCAGGAGAACGCCAAAAACAACCAGCCCCAGAAATATATTTCCGCCCATGACGAACATGGCGAAGCCATGAATGACCGCGCCAGCTGCATCAGGTCCGGTATGGCCGTCTCCAATAATCAGCTTTGTCGATGATACGTTCAGCGACAGGCGTAGCATGAGCGAGCCAAGGAGCACTGTTGGAAACGCTGAGAAATCCAGCGGGCGCTCGATAAAGAGCGTCATGGTAAAGATCAGGATTGCAAGCGCAAAAGAAAGCGTCAGGCCGATATCGAGCACAAAGGAAGGCACAGGCAGGACCATCATGACAATGATCGCCATCAGGCCGAATGCGAGAAGCACCGTGGTTTGACCCGGCAGATTTAACTTCAGCGCGCTTTCCATGGAAGAACCTTGATACTGTTACGCGTTAAGAGCCCGCGATAGCGGGCAAGATGATGCTGTCGAAAAGGTTGGCGAGAAGCCGAGCCATGTGCCCGGCGGTGAGCCAAAAGACCAGCAGCATGGCGAGTAATTTCGGCGCGAATGTAAGCGTCATCTCCTGAATGGAGGTGAGCGCCTGAAACAGACCGACCACAATGCCAACAACCAGCGCCGTCGCAATCATGGGCGCGCCCATCCAAGCGGCGGTCCACATGAACTGGCGGAAGATGTCGGCGATTTCCGTTTCCGTCACGTCGGGCTCCCTAGACTGGCATCCGGATAAGTTCCTGATAGGCCTCGACGACCTTATCGCGCACCGTGACGGCGGTTTCGACTGCAAGTTCGGCAGCGGCGAGCGCCTCCACAACAGAATGCGGATCTGCCGAGCCGGTCATGTAATTCATGGCGGCGGTTTCGCCTTTGGACACAGCGCCAGCGAGTTCATGGACGGCCTGGAAAGCAGGATTCTGCTCAAGGCCTTTCACATTTGTCGCTTCAGCGCCGGTTTTGGTCTGCGCATTGTCAGATTTCAGCGCCGTCTTGGCGAGATTATAACTCTGGGCGGCCTGGAATGCGGGCATTTTCATGGTTTAGTTCCTCACGATTTCAATATGTCGAGGAGCGAAGTGTACATATCGCGCGCCTGGCGGACGACTTCGAGCCCGGCGTCATAGGAGCGCGTCGCTTCGCGCGCATCCGCGAATTCGGTCATCATGTTGACATTGGACATGATGACATAACCATCCCCGTCAGCGAGCGGATGGCTTGGGTCGAAAACCCTTTCGCCTTCCTTTTGATCGAGGAACATCCGGTCTATTTCGACGCGGGTGACGTCTTCGGACCGGTCATAGATATTTTCGAAAGTGATCTGCTTGCGCTTGTAACCATGGGTGTCGACATTGGCGATGTTCTCACTGACAACCTGAAGTCGCTGCGCCTGCGCACGCATACCCGATGTTGCCGCTGCGGTGATCTTGTCAAAAGGATTCATGGCCTATCTCCTATTAACGGCCGCCAAGGGTCGCACGCATCATGGCGAGCGCCTTGGAATAAACGGTGAGGGCGGTTTCATGATCGCGTACGGCGGCGGTCGAGCGTGTCATTTGATCTTCAAGAGACACGGTGTTGCCGTCAGGTGAAGCGACGCCTTCGGCATCGATTTTTCGCGCCTCGAAGGCCTGGTCTGCGAAGCTGGAAGCGCGTGCGTCCATCTGGGCGCGCTGGCTCTTTGCAAATGCTTCTGCGAAAGGTTCGAGATCCTTCGCCTTATAGCCAGGCGTGTCAGCGTTGGCGATGTTCTCAGCAACCTGCGCATGGCGCTGCACAGAGTGGCGCGCCAGCATCGACGCCGTATGCATAATCTTGAGATCTGTAAACATGTACACCTCGCCTTAACCAGCGGTAAGGGATAAATGCACCGATAAGTTGAATGAACTGTTAACCACGATTGTTGTGCATGACGCCTTCGCTGACACCGTTAAAGATTGAGAAACTTCTGAAGACTGCGGGGCCGCGCCGCTATGGCGTTGTCACCGCGACTGATGGTTTGTCATTGAAGATCGCAGGGTTGGCCGGGTACGCCGCTCTTGGCGATACGGTAATGGTGGCGACTGTTTCTGGCCGTGATGTGCGCGCCAAGATTGTGGCTATGGACGGCGATATCGCGACTGGCTTTGCTTACGGTTCGTTAACCGGCGCCGCAGTCGGAAATGTAGCGACACTTGATCGCGCTGCGGGTGACGCGATGCCGTCAAATGACTGGATCGGCCGGATTGTCGACCCTTTTGGCGCGCCAATGGATGACGGACCCCTTGGTATTGGCGAAACGGCGATGCCGCTGGAGCATCCGGCGCCAAACGCCGCCAAGCGGAAAATGCTGGGCGCGCGCTTGTCTACTGGATTGTGCGCGCTGGATACGCTCTTGCCGATCTGCCGTGGTCAGCGCGTAGGGCTTTTCGCAGGCTCCGGCGTCGGAAAGTCAAGTCTGCTTGGCGATATCGCCAATGGTGTCGATTGTGACGTCGCCGTTATTGCCATGATTGGTGAACGCGGGCGGGAAGTGCGCGCTTTCATTGAGAACACACTTGGCCCCGAAGGCCGTAAAAAATCCGTCGTCATTGCCTCTACGGCAGACCAGTCGCCTCTTGCAAAAAAACGCGGCGCTCATCTCGCCATGGCGACAGCAGAGTATTTTCGCGATCAAGGTAAGCAGGTGCTCTTGCTGTTCGATTCTCTAACCCGCTACGCTGAGTCCCATCGCGAAATCGCTTTGTCGGCCGGAGAAGCGCCGTCGCTACACGCTTTTCCGCCCTCGACTTTCCGTACGATTGCGCAACTTGTGGAGCGCTCAGGGCCGGGAGAAGAAGGCCAGGGTGATATTACCGCCGTTTTCTCCGTGCTGGTGGCGGGGTCTGATCATAATGAACCTGTGGCGGATATGATCCGGGGGATCTTGGATGGTCATATCGTACTCGAGCGCAAAATCGCAGAACGCGGGCGTTTTCCGGCGATCGATGTGTCGCGTTCTGTTTCTCGCTCACTCCCAGGGGCTGCTAGCGAAGAAGAGAATGCGCTTTTGCGAGAAGCGCGGGCGGTTATTCGCGCCTATGAGGACTCTGAGACGATTGTCCGCGCGGGCCTTTATGCTCATGGCGCGGATGCGCAGATCGATCGCGCGCTGGAGATCTGGCCCAAGCTTGACCAGCTGATTTCAGAAAAAACCGAATATGGCGTCGAAGATAGCTACAAGCGTCTAAATGCGATTGTTCATCCGGGCGCGAAAAAGCACGCCATGTCGGCGCAAGCAAGCGCTCTCGGCTAACGCCTAGAAATTGGAAATGAAGAGATTGACGATGCTGTTGCTGGAAAGGCCGCTGGTATTGGCGCTGCCTGTCAGCACAGAAAGCGCCGCTGAGCCGGGAGTCGAGGCCGTGGGGCCGTTCTGGATTTCGGACTGTACGAAGAACCGGCGCAGCGCCTCTTCGACCTTCAAGGGATCTTTGAAAACCGCCGGTGACTTACCGCCAAAGAACTGATCAGCCTTGCGTTCGAACAGCTCTCTCTGTTGGTCAATATCAGCCGACCCGATAGAAGAGGGAAGGCCAAAGGCGCCTTCCATGACCGCGCGCAAAGGCTCCTGTCCCATAATCTGGAACCAGCCAACTTCTTCGACATTTGATCCGTTCGCGATAGCCGAGATTTCGCGGCGGAAGTTCATGGCCAGGCGCATTTCGGTATTGACTTCGCCAACGCTCACTTCGAAAGCGCGTTCAAGATAGTCGTTGGCTGTTTGTTCCCGGAAAGAGGGAATGCCTGTATTTGCGCCTGTGAAGTTTCCATAGCCAAAGGCCTTGGCAAATTGCCGCCAGCGCGTATCAGAAAGACGATTGGCAAAGCTGTCACTTGCATCCGTACCTTCTTCAAGGATTTTCTGGATGAAAGCTTTTTTGCTGATTTCTTCTTCCAGCCCAAATGCGCCGAGCGCAACCGTCAAAAGCTTGCGATCGTCGACAAGTTTCTCAGCTGTATCAGCTTCTGCGATATGTTCGCGGAAGTAATCAACATTTCGGACAATTTCCGGAGACTTCTGAAATGTCTCAAACTGACGTTCGGCGGTATTCTGAAGCACGCGCCAGCCGAGATATCCCCCAAGAGGTATGGCGGGCGTAAACATCACGAAGCCATCGCATGCGCCGCAGCGGGCGAACGCTCCAGAAGCGCGCGTTCAAATTCAAAGTGTTTTTTGACAGCGCGCATGACGACAAAAAACTTCTGCTCCCGCGAGGCCTCAATGGCGCGCAGGACATCCTCTCCAGCTTCGCCCGGGAAGACGCCTTTCAGAGCGCTGAGGCATTGAAGCAACTCGCCGACCGCCTGGTCCGCGTCAGCTTCACCGGCGAGCGCAAGCTGTGCAATGTAATAAACCCGCTTTAATGGGGTGTTGGCGTCTTCTTTCGGAATTGCGTCACGGGCGCGCAGGATCGACACATCGCTCGTACGCACGCGAAGCCGTGCGGCGCGGTCTCCATTTTGGATGAGAACGCCGTTAACGAGTACTTTCTCGTTAGGCTTCAGCTTTATGACGAGGCCTGTCATGTGGAAGCGATATCCTCCGCTCCCTGTAGCCCGCGAATAATGTTCTGGTTGATTTCAATTAACGGCTCAGCGTCAAGTGAACTTTCTTCGTCAGATATCAGCTTACGTGTATAATGCTGGGTGAACTCGAAGAGATAAAACAGCTGTGAACGTAGCTCGACCGGAAGCTGATTGCTTTCGCTCGCAACATCGACAGCGACGACATTCCAGAATTCGAGATTTTTACCTAGCGCGCGAACAAACGCTGGGGGATCAGCTTTACGATTTTTTTGAGCAACGACAATAGCCGTAGTCAACTTGGAAAGAAGTTGACGTTCAACCGCGCGTGGTGACGCCGTTGTCCTCGCAGATTGATGATAGGCGTTTCGCGCAAGCGTCGCTGCCGTCATTTCCCTGAATGCCCCTTCCGTGGTTCTTCCCCACGTTGTATTTTTACTGTCTTAAAAAATCCGTAAAGACTTGGAGCGTCCTCACGGATTCCCCCTGTCTCTTATTGGAACAGGCCGAGGATCGCATTCGGTGACGAATTGGCGATCGACAGCGCCTGAATGCCGAGCTGCTGCTGGACCTGCAGGGACTGCAGGCGAGCCGAAGCGGCTTCCAGGTCGGCGTCGGTCAGGGCGCCGATACCGGTTTTTAACGCGTCGGTAAGGTTTGAGACAAATTCGTTCTGAATTTCGATACGCTTTTGAGCGGAACCAAATTCAGCCGAGGCATCAACAGCTTCTTGAATGAGGCCCTCAATCGAGACGAGAGCAGCGGCTGCGCCGGCTGCGCTTGTAACGTCCAGGGTGTTCAAATTGGCGAGACCGCCACCGGTGCCGTCAGTGACCGTGACTTCAAAACCGACTGCGCCGCCTGTGCTGTTGGTGATGATGACCTCTGCGTCT
>JAUHYK010000146.1 GCA_030426465.1 Alphaproteobacteria bacterium | reverse complement strand
CTCCCGTGGCCGTCCCCAACCGTCGCCGTGCTTCGAAAATCCCTGATGCAATATAGTTGCTCTGCGCCCCCAAGGCCCTCCACCGCGTCCGAAAGTTCAGAAATGCGGATATCCTGGGCGTTGGACTCCTCTTGTAAGACAGAGAAATTCTCATTCACCTCGCTGGCGCGCGCTGTCGTCCCGGCCGTGAACTCATGGGGAACGGAAATTTGCTCCGCCAAAGCGAGCGACACGCCCACGGCCCCGACCATCATGCCGGCGATAGCGGACTTAAGGTCAACTTTCATTACTCGCCCCACCTGCTCTTGTCCCAGCCCGTGAGGGCGGAATCCCACGTTATGGCTTGCTGGCTTCGCGCGGAACGCCCGGAATCATCGGTGCATGACCCAACGCCCAACAACACAACCGCGACAACACAATATTTCAAGAATCCCCGCATGGGCAAAATAGTTGAAGGGGGAACCTGCCAAGTCAAGGAAAAATAATCGCCGTGTCAGTTTCTTGTTTAAATAGAAAAACCCGGCCCCTGATCGCTCAAGGGCCGGGTTTCTTCTCACTGGGTGGGGTAGTTCTGTGTTGGTCTTAGGCGCGCGCCTTTAACAAATCGCGAATTTCGGCGAGCAGCACCTGCTCCTTCGGCGGCTCGACCGGCGTCGGCGCCGCTTCCGGTTCGGCCTCGGCTTTTTTCTTCAGGCTGTTCATGCCTTTCACCAGCAGGAACACCGCCCAGGCGACGATCAGGAAGGAAATCACATTGTTGATGAACATGCCGAGATTCATGGTCACCGCTTCGGCGTCGGCGGTCGCCTCTTTCAGCGTGATGACGATGTTGGAAAAATCGATGCCGCCGAGAAGAAGCCCGATGGGCGGCATGATGACATCGTCCACAAGCGATTTGACGATGGTGCCGAAGGCGCCGCCGATGATGATGCCGACGGCCATGTCGACGACATTGCCCTTGACGGCGAACTCCTGAAACTCCTTGATCATGCCCATTGCAATCTCCCTCTTCGCGAACGCTCCGCCTTGCAGGCGCGTCCGGCGCGCTCTCCCCCGCGCCGAATCAGCATTTAGGACGCTTAGTCTGATTTGCGATTCGCGCAAAGCTGAAAAGCCGAAGCGCTATCGGATCGGGAAACGCAGGAAAGCCTCAATAGACTTTCATGATGTCCGATAAGGGCTTCTTGATCAGCGCATGATCGGGAACCTTCGCATCCGGCGCGGGATGGCCCGCGACGATCAGGAGATAGGGTTTCTCCGTAGCCGGACGGCCGAGTTTCATATTAAGAAAACTCATGGGATTGGGGGTATGCGTCAGGACGGCGAGCCCCGCATGGTGTAGCGCGGCGATGAGAAAGCCGCAGGCGATGCCGACGCTTTCATTGATGTAGTAATTTTTCCTGTCCATGCCGGCCTCGACGCCGCCCCGGCGCTGGGCGAATACGGCGATAAGCCAGGGCGCGGTTTCAAGGAACGGCTTTTGCGCGTCGGTGCCGATGGGCTCGAGCGCATCGAGCCATTCCTCGCCGGCGCGGCCTGCGTAAAAGGCGCGTTCTTCCTCCTCCGCGGCCAGCCTTATCTCGCGCTTCACGGCGGGATCGCCCACAAGGCCAAAGAACCAGGGCTGATGGTTGGCGCCCGACGGCGCGCGGCCGGCCGCCGCGATGCAGGCCTCCATCACGGCCTGCGGCACGGGCTTGTCGGAAAAGTCACGCACCGTATGGCGGCGCTTCATTTCCTCGAAAAACGCCGCGGCGCGCGTCTGCATGTCCTCATCGGACCGCGCGATATGATCGCCAAGATCGGCAAGCGCCGTGAAGGTCGGGTCAGCCATCAGTCCTTGTCCGAGTAACGGTCATGCGCGTCCTTGACGTCCGTGCGCTTGCCGAAAAGCGCGTCCGCTTCGTCGAAGAACAAGGGGCCCGGATCGTCGATTTCACGATAGAGAAGACCTTCGCCTTCGGACTTCACGCCGTCATGCGTCACATGAGAGGAAACGATGCGGATCGTCCCGTCGCCATAGACGGCTTTTGAATGCACTTCGGCGAAGGCGTCATGGCCCTCAACTTTCTCCACTGCGGTGAAGCCGTCTTCGCTCGGCGTGATTTCGCCGGTGGTGTGAAAGCCCGCAGTCGTGAAATAATGGAAGATGTGTTTCTTCGCGCCCTCGTCATAGAAGATGATGGTGCGCCCGCCATAGCTTCCGTTCTCCAGGCGATGGGTGGACTGAAAGGCGCGCCCGCCGAGAATGAATTCATAGCGCGCAATATCGACCACGGGCTGACCATTGGGGCCGACGCCCTCGCCCCGCCAGGCCTTGCCGGCGAGCTTGGCGAAGGGCGCCATGGGCTCATAGGCCTCCGCCTTGTCGGCGGCGAAAGCAGGCCCGCCCAACATCAGAAGGGCGGCGATCGCCGCCGCCATCAGGCTGTGCTTCATCAGTGCTCCTCCCGGTTTATCTACTTTATGGTTATATATTGAGTCACAGCAATCAATGCTGACCGCCGGCACAGTCAAAGCTGCTCAAATGCTTCGAAAGAAGGCCCTCCGCTTTTGCGTCAAAAATATCGTTTCCATCCAGCCACGCTGCAAGCCACTCTTCAGTGCTATGCGCAAAAGGAACAAAAGACGTTTTCCAGGTTTCCCCATCCAAATGGGCATTCGGTTCAAACCAAATTACTGGCCCGTCTTGCCGAGAACAATCGACACAAAGGTACATCGCACAGCCGAGATGACCGAGAGGCAGAACCCCTTCGGGCCAAAACCAATGGGCGTCATTAGGGTCTAATTCTCGGTACTGTGTGTATTGACGCGTCGCGTCATTACCATCTTCGTTCAGCATGCCGCCGCATACGCCGAGCAACCCATATGAGGGCCCAAAGCCCCCATTGGCGGTCTCAGTATAAATACGACGCAAAACAGGCGTAAGCTGAAACCCCAACGCTTCTTCAGCAGCAAGTATTTCATTTGTTGAAAGCGGAGGAAATAAAATGTTGGAAAATTTACTGTCTGCCTTCAAGCCGCCAGCCGCTTTCAACAATCTCAACCGCTCAATGAGATCAGCCACCTAACGCCGCCCGAAGAGCCGCTCGATGTCGGCGAGCTTCAATTCCACGTAAGTGGGCCGGCCGTGATTGCACTGGCCG
>JAUHYK010000096.1 GCA_030426465.1 Alphaproteobacteria bacterium | reverse complement strand
GCATTCGCCATATCCATAAGCCAGGAAAGCTTGCGCATGGTCTGCTCGGCGCGGCCCTCGCGCCGGAGCTTGTCGAGATACTCTTCCGCCAACACACGGAACGGGACTTTCGCGGCCTGTTCCTCTTTCTTCTTCGCCTGCGGATCGACGCCCTGCAGCAGGAGGCGCTTGGCGTCGTCCCGCGCGGCGCGGGCTTCTGCGAGCGAGACCAGGGGATACGGACCGATGGCGAGAACTTTCTGTTTGTCGTCAAAGCGATAGGCGAAGCGCCATTGCCGGGAGCCGGCCGGCTGTATCCATAATTGGAGGCAGCCCCCGTCTGACAGCTTGCGGACCTTGGGACCGGGCTTTGCGGTTCTGCACTGCAAATCAGTTAAGCGCATGAGGTTCCTCTATTCGGTTCCGCGCAGATTTGTTGGAAACGAAGTACCAACAAACGGGAATCGACGACCAACAATCGTACCAACTTTTCCAACAGCTCGGCCATCGCTGCGCATTTTTGCGGATGTCGGGGGAGGTTTGCGGCCATGCCGAAAAGCGTAAGCTTTTCAAGACAGTAAAACGGCGCTGAACAAATTTCAGCGCCGGTCCGCAAACGTCAAAAAAGTGAAGATGGTGCCCAGGAGAAGACTCGAACTTCCACGACCGTAAGGCCACTGGCACCTGAAGCCAGCGCGTCTACCAATTCCGCCACCTGGGCTGGTGGAGGCGGCTGCTTAAGGGCGCACGGGCGCGATGTCAATTGACCGGTGAAAGTGACGGCGGTGGGCCAGCGGCATGACCGGCCGGGGTACGGCGGCGCGGCGCGGGGCAGTCCCTGGCTCTGTTCCGGTCGATCCGGGCGGAGCGCTCCCCGGTTTCCCGGTCACGCAGGCTTTTCCCGCAAATCCCTCGCAAAAAGCTGTTTCCGCGCCGCCTGCGGCCCGCTGGATCATTGTCCCGGCGGCGGAATTCGGATAGGCCCCTTGAAGCGTATGTGGCCCCGTTTTGGGCCATTCACGGGCGGGTGTTCCGGGCGGCTTCCTGCGTTCCACCGCTGCCATCAGGAGACGAGAGACGTGACGGGAAAATTGGCGGTCGTTTTTGGCGGATCGGGCTTTGTGGGCCGCAATGTGGTGCGCGAGCTGGCGCGGCGCGGCTGGCGCGTGCGGGTCGCCGTACGCCGCCCCCATCATGCGCAGTTTTTGCGGCCCATGGGCGCCGTCGGCCAGATCCAGCTGAAGCAATGCAATGTGCGCCATGCGCCGTCTGTCGCGGATGCGCTGACGGACGCGGACGCCGTCATCAACCTCGTCGGGATTTTGTATCAGTCCGGATCACAGCGTTTCGATACGGTGCAGGCTGCCGGCGCCGCAACGGTCGCCCGGCTTGCAGCAGAGGCCGGCGTCACGAATTTCGTCCATATGTCGGCGATCGGCGCGGATGCGAAAGGCGAAAGTGATTACGCCCGCACGAAAGGCGAAGCCGAGCGCGCGGTTAAAGAGGCGATTCCGTCCGCGGTGATCATCCGGCCGTCGATTGTTTTCGGCGCCGAGGATGAGTTCTTCAACAAGTTCGCAAGTATGGCGGGAATTTCTCCGGCGCTGCCGCTGATCGGCGGCGGCAAGACGAAGTTTCAGCCGGTCTATGTGGACGATGTCGCCGATGCGATCTGCGAAGCGCTAGTTCGTCCGGAAGCGGCGGGGCGGATTTACGAAATCGGCGGGCCGCGCGTTTACACCTTCCGTGAGCTGATGGAATTGATGCTGTCGGAGACGGGGCAAAAACGTATTCTTCTACCTGTGCCGTTCCCTGTGGCGTCGCTGATGGGTCTCGGCGGAGAAATCGCCGGCTGGGCGCCGTTTGTTGAGCCGCCGCTGACCCGCGATCAGGTAAAGCTGTTAAAGCATGATAATGTGGTGGGCGAGGGCGCTCACACCCTCAGCGAACTTGGCGTCGAAGCGCAAACGGTCGAGTCCATTCTGCCGTCTTATATGGTGCGCTATCGCCGGTACGGGCAGTTCGCCGAGCACGCCGCTTAAGAGCTTTTGTAGCCGGCCGGGTTGTGGCTTTGCCAGCGCCAGTGATCGGCGCACATTTCATCGAGTGATTTTTCCGCACGCCAGCCGAGCAGTTGTTCAGCGCGCTTCGGGTTGGCGTAGATTTCGGCGATGTCGCCGTCGCGCCGCGGCGTAACCTCGTAGGGGATGTCGCGATTGGAAGCGCGCTTGAACGCGGCGACCGCCTCCAGCACGGAATAACCGACGCCGGTTCCGAGATTGATGTCGGTTGCGCCGCCTTCCTTAAGCTTGCCAAGATAATCGAGCGCCGCCGCATGACCGCGCGCAAGATCCGCCACATGAATATAGTCGCGCACACCCGTGCCGTCGCGGGTCGGGTAATCGTCGCCAAAAACAGAAAGTTTCTCGCGCTTGCCGACCGCCACCTGCGCAATGAAGGGGAACAGATTATTGGGAATGCCGTTAGGGTCTTCACCGATACGGCCCGAAGGATGCGCGCCCACAGGATTGAAATACCGCAAATTTGCAACGCGCCATTCCGGGTCAGAGCGCGCAATGTCTTTCAGCATTTCCTCTATAAAATATTTGGTGCGGCCATAAGGGTTTGTCGGGCCGTTGGCGCCGTTCTCATCAACCGGATTCTGGTTATGCTCGCCATAAACCGTGGCGGACGACGAAAACACAATTGTTTTGGCGTTCGCCGCTTCCAGCGCAGTGACCAAGGTCAGGGCCGAGCCGAGATTGATGCGGTAATAGCGCGCCGGCTCCGCAACGGATTCGCCCACGGCTTTCAATCCGGCGAGATGCACGGCGCCGTCCGCGCCGAACGCTTTCACCGCATTGACGATCATGTCGCGCTGGGCTTCATCGGCCATGTCGGCTTTCAGGAGCTCAACGTCGCCCTTTGCGAGTTCCTGAATGCGCGCGACGGCTTCGGGGTGTGAATTTGAAAAGTCGTCGATGATGAGCAGCGCGTCGCCGCGCTCCAATAGTTCAACGCAGACATGGCTGCCGATATAACCGGCGCCGCCGGCGACGACGATGCGTCGGGTCATAGCAAATCCTCTCGTCCACGGCGTTTTAATTCATCAACGATGGCGCGAACTTCCTGCGCCTTGTCCTTGCGCGCAACCAGCACCGCGTCGCCAGTCGCGACGATGATGAGATTGTCGACGCCAATTGCGCCGATCACCGGTCCGTCGGATCGCAGGGTCACATCGGTGCTGTCGACAGTCATATGGCCCGCGCTGTCCGGGTCGGTCGTCGCCTCGCTCCAGCTGCCGATGTCGGTCCAGCCCACATCGACCGGCGCCACGACAGCGGCTTTGTCGGTTTTTTCCATGATCGCATAGTCAATGGAATCACTCGGCGTTTCGGAAAAGATTTTTTCATCGAGAAGCCTCGCGCCGTTTTCATTCGTGCTTGCGGCCAGTGCTTTTTCTGCACCTGTTGCGATGTCGGGTGCGTGTGCGGCGAAGGCGTCGAGCATGGCTTTTGGATGATAGAGAAAAATGCCTGCGTTCCAGTAATAGCCGCCTTTTGCGAGATAGTCGCCTGCGGTTTTGGCGTCGGGCTTTTCCCTGAAGGATGCAACGCGGTAAACGCCGCCGGAAATTTCTTCAGCCGACTGAATATACCCATAGCCCGTATGCGCGTAGGCCGGTTTGATGCCAAAGGTCACGATGGCGCCGTTTTCAGCCGCGCTGGCGCCGTTGAGAGCGACGCGGCGAAACCCGGCGGCGTCTTCCACATGATGATCGGCCGGCGCGATTAGGGCGAGCGCGCCCTCATTGTTGTCACAGACCCATGCGGCGGCGACGGCGGCGACGGCGGCGGTGTTGCGCGGGCAGGGCTCAAGGATAATGTCCGCCGCTTTAACGCCGATCGCTTCGAGTTGACCGGCGACAAGCTCCGCATGGCCGCGCCCACAAATCACCAGCGGTGGTGAGAAATTTTCGTCGCCATCGTGCAACCTCAAGACTGTTTCCTGAAAAAGCGAGCGGTCCGAGACGAGATTGAGAAATTGTTTTGGCCGCGCCTTGCGCGATAGCGGCCAAAGCCGCGTTCCCGATCCGCCGGACATGATGACTGGTTGGATTTTCACGATGCGTCTCTTGCTTTCAGAAGGGCGTTGGTTTCCGCGACCGCCTCGAACAAATGATAAAGGATGCTTGCGGGAACGTCACGAGCGAGCCGCTCCCCGTCGCTTTCGAACTCGTCAACCCACAGGCCTTTTGGCTCTATGGCGAGATAGGTATTGAAAAGATCGCCGATCAGCTTTTCGGCGTTTGCCGCGGCGTCATCGGAACCTTTGCCCGCCAGCACCAGGGATGCGCGCAGATATTCCGTCTGCGGCCAGAGCCGTTTGGCGCCATGAATTTTATTCACGACCGGCGCCGCCAGATTATCGATTAACCCGTGAAATCCGGGATCGGCGCCGAACGCCAGCGCATGATCATAAAGACGTTTTCTCATCTCCAGCGGTGTGCGCCGTCCGCATGCCTCATAGGCGTTCAGAAGCCAGACCCATTCGAACATATGGCCGGGTTCGATCGGGTCATCCTCGCTCGGCTTCCAGTTGTCGGCGAAATTTTCGCGAACGATGCTGTTGGCGGCGCCGTAAAAAGCGGAACAGAAAAGATCGTAGATTTGATCCGCGTATCCAAGATACCCCTCATCGCCGGTTGTTCGGTAAAGCGCCATAAAGGCTTCGAAAAGATGCATATGCGGATTTTGCCGTCTCGGCAGTTCGCGGGCGTCGCTTTCCAGCCAGCCGCCATGGGGCGACGCGAGTTCGCGGTCGAGAAAGGCGATGGTCTTGTCGGCAAGCGCTTTGGCGGGACCTTCGTCGCCAGCCCTAATTCTGGAAGCGCAAGCAAGCAGAAGAAATGCCTGATCATAAAGGTCGCGCCGTTCGTCGAGCACGCTTCCGTCGTCGCCAAGATGGAAGACGCAACCGCGCGCGCCGCCATCAGGGCAGGCATGTGCCAGCAGGTAGTCAAAGCCGCGCGCGGCGATGGGATCGGCCCCATCAAGCCAGCCCAAAAGCCCCGCTTGGGTAAAGGTGTGCACCTGACGGAACAGGGTTCTGACGCGGCGCGGCCGGCCCGTTGACGGCGTCCCGTCGAAGTGAATCGCTTCGTAAAACCCGCCATTTAGCGGATCGACGCCATGCTCGGCCCAGAACGGCAGGCAGTCCGCAATGAACCACTGGCGAAAGCGCTCGAGGGAGGCGTGAAGTCCTGTCATGGCGCTGAGTCGGCCCTTCGCAACTGCAGCATTACTCTCGCTCAGAAATGCGAATTACTCAACCGTTACCGACTTGGCGAGATTGCGGGGCTGGTCCACATCGGTGCCTTTTGTGGTGGCCGTGAAATAGGCGAGAAGCTGCACCGGAACCGCATAAATGATGGGCGAAAGCATGGGATGGGTCTTGGGCGTCTCGATGCTCGCCCAGGCCTTGGCGCCGGCTTTCGCGATCCCGTCCTTACAGGAAATTAAAAGCGCCTTGCCGTCGCGCGCCATGACTTCCTGCATATTTGAAATTGTTTTTTCGAAATGTGCGTCCATCGGTGCGATCACTGCAATTGGAAGGTTCTCGTCTATGAGCGCGATCGGACCGTGCTTGAGTTCGCCGGACGCATAGCCCTCTGCATGAATGTAGGAAATTTCTTTCAGCTTCAGCGCGCCTTCGAGCGCCATGGGGTAGGAAACGCCGCGGCCGATATAAAACACGCCCGTGGCTTTTGCGATGTCGCGGGCGATCGTCTCGATATGATCGCTTTGTTTCAACGCTTCGGTGACAAGACGCGGCAATTCAAGAAGACCGGATACAAGCTCCTGTTCTTCTTGCTCCGACAAGACGCCGCGCGCGCGTCCCGCTGCGATCGCGATGCAGGCGAGCGACACAAGCTGGCAAGTGAAAGCCTTGGTGGAGGCGACGCCAATTTCAGGACCCGCCGCCATCGGGAAAATGATGTCCGCTTCCCGGGCGATAGAACTTTCCGGCACGTTGACGACGGTCGCAATCTGCTGGCCATTGGCGCGCGCTTCTCGAAGCGCCGCAAGCGTGTCGGCTGTTTCGCCTGACTGGGAGATGAACAGCGCGCCGCCATTTGCGGTCCAAGGCACATCACGATAGCGCAATTCGGAAGCGACATCGATTTCGATTGGCAGGCGCGCCCATTTCTCGAACCAGTATTTGGAAACGAGACCGGCGTAATAGGCGGTGCCGCAGGCGGAAATCGTCAACCGGTCAAGCCTGGCGAAATCGAAAGAGCCTTCAGGCAGGCGAACCGTTTTCGCGACCGGGTCCACATAACGTGAGATCGTGTGCGCGATGACTTCGGGCTGCTCGTGAATTTCTTTCGCCATGAAGTGGCGATGGCCGTCCTTGTCGACGAGGCCCTGGCTGGCGGCGGAGATTTTTTCAGGGCGCTTCACTTTCGCGCCGCTTTCGTCATGAACGTCGATGGTGTCACGTGTGATGACCGCCCAGTCGCCTTCTTCAAGATAGGTTACGCGATTGGTAAATGGCGACAGCGCATAAGCGTCCGATCCCAAGAACATTTCGCCATCGCCATGGCCGATCGCGAGGGGGCTGCCCTTGCGTCCGCAGATCATGAGATCGTCTTCGCCGGAAAAGATCGCTGCGAAAGCGAAGGCGCCGCGCATGCGGCTGATCGCTTTCTTGAACGCTTCCGCCGGCGTCATGTTTTCGTTTTCGAGGTAATAGGTGATGAGCTGCGGGCAGACCTCGGCGTCGGTTTCAGATTCGAAGACGACGCCTTTTTCCTCGAGCTCGCGGCGCAGCTCTGCGAAGTTTTCGATGATGCCGTTATGAACCACGGCGCAGCGCTCGGTTGCATGGGGGTGGGCGTTGGTTTCATTGGGAACGCCGTGGGTCGCCCATCGCGTATGGCCGATGCCGGCGGTGCCGGGCAGGGGACTATCGGCGAGCACGGCGTCAAGATTGCCGAGCTTGCCGGGCGCCCGGCGGCGGTCGAGCCGGCCATTGTTAACCGTCGCGACGCCAGCCGAATCATAACCCCGATATTCGAGCCGTTTCAGGCCCGCCATGATCCGGGGAGCGGCCTCGCCTGTGCCAAGAACGCCAATAATGCCACACATTTCGCTTTGACCTCATGAGTTTCGCCGCCCAAACGGCTGCTATCCGTCTATTTCAGGGCTTATCGGCTGAAATATAGCAAAAATCTGGCCGCTAAAGGGTTACCGCGGGTGCGATCCGCTTTCCGTTAATTAAGACGCTGAATAGCCGTTGTACACGGGGGCGCCGTTTACTTTATATACGGCTTTGCTATCCCCAAGCGGTCCTCAAGGCCGGTCATTCGACCGGCTTATCAGCCAGAAAACGCCGCCGGAGACGATTGATGACAAGACTTCGACTGCCCTTCCTTTTCGCCTTGCTTGCCGCCATCGCCGCACAGGCCACGCCCGCGTTCGCCGATGATGAAGGCGAAGCCAGGGGCGAGCCGGTTACGTTCGGTTACATTGAGAATGTGGCGCTGGGCAATCTGGCGCTTTCCATGAAGGGCAAGCTCGACACTGGCGCCGACACCAGTTCGGTCCACGCCTATAATGTCAAAGTCTATAAACGCGGCGAGCGCGATAACTGGGTTCGTTTCCGACTGATCGGCAAAGACGGCCGGGCCGTCCGCTACGACCAGAATGTGATCCGGTTCGCGGCGATCAAGACCAAAACCGGCGGGTTGATCCGCCGCCCGGTGATTCACTTGCCGCTTTGTGTCGGTGGAACCTGGGGACGCGCTGAAATCAATCTGGCGGACCGGGGCGACTTTGAATATGAGATTCTGATCGGCCGCGAGTTCCTCGCCAATCGGGTTCTGGTGGATGCGAGCCGCACCTTTATGGCCGAACAAGAATGCGAACCAGTGAATGAAGATTAAGCTTCGCCATGCGGTGATTTTAGGGTTCGCCCTGATCGCCGCCGGTCTCTCCATATTCGTCCTCAAGGCGGCTGTTCTTCATTATCCGTTGACGCCGGGCGTGCGCGCGACGCTGTGGGATTTTGAGCTGTTTCTGGAATTTGACGGCCGCAATGAGCCGGCCCGCATCGAAGCCTTTGTGCCGGCGACGGATGTAGAGCGCGCCTTTCCGCAAGAGGAGTTCTATAACGGCTCTTTCGGTCTGTCGCTTGTGGCCGAACCGCAGACCCGCAACCGCAAGGCGGTCTGGACCTATCGCTATCCAGCGAACCGCAAGGTTTTGCGCTACGCAGCACAAACGCTCGGCGAGACTAAATCAACACCGCTCCCGCTCTCCTTCCGGGAAGCGGGGCCGGGGCCTGTGCCGTTCGAGGCGGACCCCGTAAAGCGTCAGGCCTTTATCGTCTGGTCCGGCAATCTTAGGCAACGCTCCGCCGACGACCGCTCTTTCGCTGATCTCGCCATCGCCGAAACCTTCGGCGAGCGTACAGGCAGCGAGCAATATGCGGATGAAATTTCAGCGCTTCTGGATGAGAGAACGGGAGACGCTGGCCGGCTTGAACTGGTGCGCCAGCTCTTGCGCTCCCAGGGCGTTCCCGCCCGTATCGCAGGCGGGGTGTATCTTGCGGAAGCGCGGCGGCGCGTCGAAACTCATCGCTGGCTTGAATATCATGTAGATGGAGAGGATTTTCGTTATTTCCCAGATGGCGAGCCGGCGCGTTTCTTCACTATCTGGTATGGCACGGCGCCGATGATTCAGGCCGACGGGGTTGATAATCTGGACGCGCAGATTGCGCTCCGCGCGCTTGAAACTTCCGCCACGGCCATTGCCGAAAATGCGCCCGGCCCCCTGGGCTCCATGGCGCGGACCTTTGGCTTTTCCGGCCTGCCGTTGACGACGCAGCTTGTCTATCAGGTGCTGATCACCATTCCGGTCGGCATTACGATGCTTGTGTTCATGCGTCAGTTTATCGGGTTCAAAACGCTTGGCACCTTCATGCCCGTGCTGATCGGCATCGCCTTTCGCGAGACGGCCTTGCTGAATGGGGTCCTGTTATTTTCGCTGTTGATAGCGTTTGGCCTTGCGTTGAGATTTTATCTGGAACGATTGCAATTGCTGCTGGTCCCGCGGCTGGCGGTGGTGCTGATCTTCATTGTGATGATGATGGCCGGTTTCGCCATTTTGATGGCCGAGACCAATCAGGCGATGGGGCTTTCCATATCGCTGTTCCCCATGGTGATCCTGACCATGACCATTGAGCGCATGTCGATTGTCTGGGAGGAAAATTCCGCCAGCGAAGCGATCAAGCAGGGCATTGGCTCGCTCGCGGTGGCGGCGATTACCTATCTCGCTATGACAAATAGTCAGATTGAATATCTGATGTATCGCTTCCCTGAGTTGCTGCTCGTGCTTATGGGGCTGTGCGTGTTGATGGGCCGCTATACGGGGCTCCGTTTGTCGGAACTCTGGCGGTTCAAGGCGTTGGCGGGGTAGGCCGTGTACAACACTATCAAGGCATTGCGGGCCAACGGCGTCATCGGCATCAATGAACGCAACGTCAAATATGTGAATGCGCTCAATCCGCGAAAACTTCTCGTGCGTGTTGATGACAAGTTCCTGACCAAACAGATCGTAGCGCCCGCGGGCATTGCGACGCCGGAGCTTTACGGCGTCATCAAGGATGCGCGCGATATGAAGCGCCTGCCGGAATTCATCAGCCATCCCGACGGCTTCGTGATCAAACCGGCGCAGGGCTCGCAAGGCAAAGGCATTATCGTTGTCGAGGGGCCGCTGAAAGGCGGGTGGCGCCTGTCATCGGGGCGGCGCATTGATCTCGACACCATGAAGTTCCAGATCAACAATATGCTGTCGGGCATGTATTCCCTTGGCGGCCAGCCGGACAAGGCGCTGATCGAATATCGCGTGAAGTTCGATGACGTTTTCGGCAAGATCTCCTATCGCGGCGTGCCGGATATTCGCGTCATTGTCGTGAAGGGCATCCCGGTGTTCGGCATGTTGCGCCTGCCGACGGCGGAATCGGACGGCAAGGCGAACCTCCATAAGGGCGGCGTTGGCTGCGGCGTCGATCTTGCGACGGGCAAGACCATGCGCGCCATGCAGCATGACCAGTTTATCGACATCCATCCGGATACGGCGCATCCGCTTGAAGATATTCAGACGCCTTATTGGGATGACATCCTGCTTATGGCTGCGAAATGTTACGAGGTGACCGAGCTTGGGTATATTGGCGTTGATGTTGTGCTCGACCGTGAGAAAGGGCCGTTGCTTCTTGAACTGAATGCGCGCCCCGGCATTTCCATCCAGATCGCCAATCGTAAAGGCCTCGGCTTCGTTCTCGACAAGGCGATGAAGCTTGGCGATGAAAAACGCTCGCCCGAAGAACGAGTGGCGCTGTCAAAGACTTTGTCTGACTCCGCGCCGGTGAAACCGGCGATGATTGAGCCACAGGGGGCTTAAATTTTAGGGGGAGCGCTCTACGATTAATTAGAGTAGTCTGCTTCTTTCGCGTTTATTGTCAAAATAAAGCTGCCACCAGTTCTGAAAACACATTTTTTTGAGGAGCTCATTATCCGCCTGAGAAGGGTTTTGTGCGAGAGATTTTAAATATGCGAGCTCTTCAGTTTCGATTTTTTTGTTATGTTGGTACGAGGGGTAGTCGACGTAAGTTTCGCTTATCGTAGCTTTATTAATCGCAACTGCCTTTTCATAATCAGATAACGCAAGGTCAAAATGTCCTAGATTTGCCTCTGCGCAAGCCCGTATCTGGTAAGCAGAACCGTAGTCAGTTTGCGCTTTTTCACCCTCATTTATAGCTCCGATAGCGTCTTCATATTGCTCCAGCTCAAGATAAGTAAGAGCGAGATGATAATTTGGAGGCATCAATGGTATTGGGCTCCATGCATCAATAACCTCTTTAAGGTTTGAGATAGCTTCTTCGTAATTGCCCAGCCGTTTTTCTAGTCCGCCTTTCCTAACAAGGGACCACATTGGTTTACCGTTCTCGTACTCTCTAATTTTTTCAAAATCCTGAAACGCTTCTTCATAACCGCCCAGATACGAATAGGCTGCACCGCGTTCACGGTAATAGAAAGGATTGTCTGGAATGATTGATATCGCTTTGTTGTAGTCCTGCAGTGCTTCGAATATTACTTCGTCCTTGGCTTTGGTAACGTATGCCAGGTCTATTTTAGATTGCCCTCGGCCAAAGTAACTTTTTCCAAGAAACTCTTCGTGCAAGCGGTTTGAATTAATTGCTTGTGTAAATGCGTCTATGGCTTTCATAGACCGATAGTTGTTGTAGTAATAATTACCTGCGTAGAAGTTTATATATGGCCAATACCACCAAAGGATAATTATTAGAACGCAAGTGATTATGACTAAAATTCTTTGCATAACGAATGGTCGCCGTGTTTCAACGTAGTTGTACTAATATGCAGTTTTTATCATATCCGCCGCTTTTTCAGCGATCATGATGGTCGGGGCGTTGGTGTTGCCGGAAATGAGATACGGCATGATTGACGCGTCGATGACGCGAAGCCCCTCAACGCCGTTGACGCGGCACTGCGGATCGACAACGGCGTCGGCGTCCGATCCCATGCGGCATGTCCCCACCGGGTGATAGATCGTGTCGGAGCGATTTCGAATGTCGGCTTCCAGCGCCGCATCGTCCGCCGGTTCGTCAAGATAAAGGCGCTTGCCGCGGATCGCTTTCATCGCCGGTGCGTCAAAAATGCGCTCAACAATGCGCGCGCCTTTTTTCAGGCGCTTCAAATCATCTTCATCTGACAGGAAATTCGGATCGATGGTGGGTGCGGCTTGTGGATCGGGAGAGGCGAGGCGCACGGTCCCGCGCGATTTCGGACGCAGCACACAAACATGACAGGAAACGCCGCCGCCCAGATGTTTCTTGCGGCCGTGATCGTCGACAATGGCGGGCAGGAAGTGCAGTTGAATGTCTGTTTCGGTTTCCGATGGGTCCGTTTTCAAAAAGCCGCCGCATTCGGCGATGTTTGTTGTGAACGGTCCGTCGCGTCGCGTGCGATAGGCGTTGAGGGCGGGCAGGGCGCGCATCGCCATCCCCATATGCATGCCGATGGAGTCAGGCGACTTCGCCTTGTAAAGCGCCGCCCAGTCGAGATGGTCCTGGAGATTTTCGCCGACCTGCGCGCGGTCGGCGATGACTTCGATCCTGTGGTCGCGCAGATGCGCCGCCGGGCCGACGCCCGACAGTTGTAAAATCTGCGGCGATTGAAATGCGCCGGCCGAAAGAATCACTTCGCGTTTTGCAGAGATGGATTTTTTGGAGCCCAGATGGGCGAACTGTACGCCGGCGGCGCGCTTGCCCTCAAACGTGACGCGTTCCGTATGGGCGTCGGTGATGACGGTGACGTTGGGACGGTCCATCGCCGGGTGGAGATAGGCGCGCGCCGCGGAACAACGCTGTCCGTCGCGCTGGGTCACCTGATAATAACCCATGCCTTCCTGGGTTTCGCCGTTAAAGTCCCGGTTCGACGGCAGTTGCATTTCTCCGGCCGCTTCGAGGAACACATCCGAAAGCGGATTTTTATAGCGCAGGTCGGAAACGCTGAGCGGACCGCCGACAGAATGATGAGAGTCAGAGCCGCGGGCGTTGTCCTCGGCTTTGAGGAAATAGGGAAAAACGTCATCCCAGCTCCAGCCGTCTGCGCCCTGCGCCGCCCAGCGGTCATAATCTGCGCGGCTGCCGCGAATATAGATCATGGCGTTGATGGAGCTTGAACCGCCGAGCGTTCGCCCGCGCGGCTGATGCCCTTGCCGTCCGTTCAAATGTTTTTGAGGCGTTGTATCAAATCGCCAGTTCAGGGGCGCCTTGTCGCCAAAAAAAGCAAATCCGATCGGCGCGTGAATGAGCGGGTTTGTATCCGGGCCGCCGGCCTCGAGGACGCAGACGCTGACCGAAGCATCCTCCGAAAGACGCGCCGCGAGGGTGCAGCCCGCTGACCCGGCGCCAACAATGACATAATCAAATTCGCCCGCGCTTTCGCGGTTATTGTTTTGGTCCGCCATGTTGTCCCTAAATAAACTTGCGGAGAACGGAGAGAATCTTGGTCGTTTTCTTTGTGTAAGGAGGGTGAAGCAGGGCGCCGGAGGAAAACCGGCTTTGGTAAAACACCGGCTTCAGATGCGAGAAGGTGTTGAATCCCGCCTCGCCATGATAGGCGCCGATGCCGCTCTTGCCGACGCCGCCAAAGGGCAGGTTTTCCTGCGCTACATGCCAGAGGGCGTCATTTACGGTGACGCCGCCGGACACTGTTTTCTGCAAGACCTTATCGCGCGCCGCATTGTCCTCGCCATACCAGTAAAGGGCGAGCGGCCGGTCATGGAGGTTGATATAGTCGATCGCGGTCTCGGTCGACGCCGTGGGCAGGATTGGCAGGACCGGCCCGAAAATTTCTTCCTTCAGCACATCGGCGTCGCTTGGCGGATCGATAACCAGGGTCAACGGAACTTTGCGTTGCGGATGAAGTGCGTTTGAAGACCCGACCTCGACTATTCTGGCCCCGCGGTCACGGGCGTCATTAACAATCGACGTCAGCCGCGCGAAATGCCGGTCGGAAATGATCGAGGTGTAATCATTGCTGGTGTCGATAGAGGGGAACATTTGACGCGCCGCATTGGCGATCGCGTCCGCTGTGGCGTCGAGTTTATCTCTGGGCGCCAGCACATAATCGGGCGCGACGCAGGTCTGCCCGGCATTGAGCATCTTGCCATAGGCGATTGAGCGCGCCGCTGCGTCCAGATCCGCGCTGTCATCGACGATGGCTGGCGACTTGCCGCCAAGCTCAAGCGTCACCGGCGTCAGGTTTTTCGCCGCCGCTTGCGCCACACGCATGCCAATCGCCGTGGAGCCGGTGAACAGCAGGTGATCGAAGGGAGTTTCGGCGAAGGCCTGTCCGGTTTCGACGCCACCGGTGACGACGGCGCAGACACGCTCGTCGAATTCGGCGGCGATCGCCGTGCGTAGCGTTTCGGCGAGGCGCGGCGTCAATTCGCTCGGCTTGATGATGACGCGGTTCCCCGCGGCAAGCGCTGCGGCGGCGGGCGCGAGCGCAAGCTGCAACGGATAATTCCACGGTGAAATAATGCCGACAACGCCCAGGGGCTGTGGTTCAATGCGGCTGCGTCCCGGGAGCATGTGAAGCGGGGTTGGCACACCGCGCGGACGCATCCATTTTCGAAGGCTTCGTTTCGCGTGGCGAGCGCCCGAAACAGTGACCACGATTTCCGCAATCAGGGTCTCCTCCCGGGCGCGATTACCGAAATCTTCGCTGATCGCCGTGATGAAAGCTTCTTCGTTCGCCTCTGTCAGGCGGATGAGGCGATCGAGACTTGTTATGCGCTGGTCATAGGAGGGGAAGGGCGCTGCGGTCCAGGCGTCCTTTTGCAATGCAAAAAGGCGGTTCAACTCTGCAATACCGTCGCTGGGAGGAGATGCGGTTTGCGCGGCGTCGGCGGACATTGGCGTTCCTTTCGCGAATTGCGCCGCATATTCAGAAATTGGCCCGCCGATGTCCACACAATAAAGCCGTTCGGCTTTTCTGTCAGCTTTGTGACAATCGCGCCGGATATTGCGCTCTGTGGCGAACATCATCAGATCGGAGCGTAAAATGTGAAGAACGCCCACAGGCAGGACTGATGATCGCGGGTTGTCTCTGCAAGTTCGTGATACTCATTTTCATCCCGGAGGACCCGCATGAAGCGCGCAGCGTCGCAATGTTGTTTGCGTATATTGTTTGTTTTGTACGCCATGGCGGCGGCGGTCGGCGGCCATGCCTATGCATCCTGCTCGGATGAATACATCCCTTTGCATCTGAATGCGCAGGACTGGTTTAGCCGGGCGATAGACTGGACCGTTGAGCGTTTTCCGGTGTCGCCTTAAGCGTCATGGCGCAATTGGCGGGATCGTTTGAGCGCATGGCTCAAAGATCCCGCCGGACCATCAGGATCAAAAATCCTCCCAATTGTCCGCCCCATTGGCGCCGCCAGTGGTCTGATGTGCGGCGACCACATCTTTTGTGGTCGCTTTGGCGGTGTCTTGCGTCGTTTTGGGCGTTGCGGTCTTCGCCGGTTGCTGCGCCTTGCCGGTGACGCTGCTGATCGCCTGGTCGGTCCGGAACGTTGCGACCATGCGGGCAAGTTCCTGGGCTTCCTGCGCCATGGAATGGCTGGCGGCGGTCGATTCCTCAACCATCGCGGCGTTCTGCTGGGTCACCTGGTCAAGCTGGTTCACTGCAATGTTGATTTCAGCGATGCCGGTCGACTGTTCTTTCGCCGACGTCGCGATCGCCGAGACAAGCTCGTTGATATTCGTCACTGAATCGACGATTTCCGTGAGCGCCTTGCCGGCCTGACCGACGAGATCGACGCCATGCTCCACATGCTGTGAGCTTGTCTTGATCAGCACCTTGATTTCTTTTGCAGCGGTGGACGACCGCTGAGCGAGGGCGCCGACTTCTTTGGCGACAACCGCAAAGCCCAGCCCCGCGTCGCCGGCGCGCGCGGCCTCGACGCCGGCGTTAAGCGCAAGAAGGTTTGTCTGGAATGAAATGTCGTCGATCACGCTGATAATCTGCGAGATTTGCTCTGAAGACTTTTCAATCTCGGCCATTGCGGTCACCGCCTGGCGCACGACTTCGCCGCTGTCCTCGGCGTTGCGCTTGGCTTCGCTGACAACGCCGTTGGCGCGGTCGGCGCCTTCGGCCGCGGCCTTCACGCCGACCGTCAGTTCCTCCAGCGACGCCGCTGTTTCCTCCAGCGTCGCCGCCTGTCCCTCGGTTCTGCGCGAAAGATCGTCTGACGCTTGTGTTATCTCACCTGCGCCGGTTTTGATGCCATCGGCGCAAATCACGACGCCGCGCATGGCTTCGCAGAGTTTCGAAATTGCGCTGTTGAAGTCGAGCCTAAGCTGGTCGAACTCTTCGGGGAAAGCTTTTTCGATCTCAATAGCGAGATCGCCCTCTGAGAGACTTTCAAGCGCGGAAGCGAGTGCGCGAACGACGTCACTTTGTTCTTCACGTTGTTTCGCCATTTGTTTTTCATTCAGGTCACGCTGGCGTTCGGCCTCGGCCATTTTTGTGATGGCCGTGTTAATGTCGGCGCGGACCTGTTCGAATTCTTCCGGGAACGCCTCATCAATCGTCTGGCTGTAGTCTTCATCGGAGAGGCGGCGCAGCGCCGAACCGACCTTGCTGATGACTGTGCGGATTTCTTCGGCTTTTTGTGCGCGCTCTTCTTCATTGCGCCGGCGTTCAAGCTCCACATGAGTGACGTCTGACGCATATTTGACGATTTTGTAGGGCTTGCCGTCGAGGTCGAAGAGCGGATTGTAAGACGCCTGGATCCAGACTTCCTTGCCGTCCTTGGAAACGCGTTCGAACTTGCCTTCGATGAACTCGCCATTGCGCAGGCGTTCCCAGTGATGGTGATACTCGCTGGATTTGGCGAAGTCTTCGCGGGCGAACATGCGGTGATGTTTGCCGACGATTTCCTCGCGCGTGTAACCCATGACTGAGAGGAAGGCGTCATTTGCAGTGATGATGGAGCCATCCAGCTCGAACTCGATGACGGCCTGTGAACGGCTAATGGCGCTGATCTTGGCGCTATTCTCATTCGTGGTGATTTCAGTTTGCGTGATGTCCGTGGCGAATTTCACGACCTTTGTCCTGCCCCCTTATAACTGGGCCGCTTAAT
>JAUHYK010000095.1 GCA_030426465.1 Alphaproteobacteria bacterium | reverse complement strand
CGCCCGTTGGCTCCTTTGGGCGAGGAGCCGTAAGTCCTGAGCATGGTATTCGAACTGAGGAGGGAAGGGGAAGTCACAGAAATCGACTCGTCGGTTTCTTCTTTCCCCCATTAATCAATGGGAGGGGCGCGCCGCCACCGGGCGCCCCGGTGGGACAGCCTTTCTATGACGTCATGGACGGAAACGCAGCCACACACGCTCCTAAGCTGTCATTCTCAACCGGATATTCCTACGAGCGGCCACTCGGCTCAGGTGATTGGAAGCTGACATCGACGGGTGTCTTTCAATATATCGGGGAGCGTTTCGGCACAGTGCAGAACTATCCTTCGTCCAGGCTGGATTCACTTGAGAATCTGAATTTGCGGATTGGTCTGGAAAACGACCGAATTGCCTTGAACCTGTTCGCGACGAACCTGTTGAACGACATTGAGGTGATTAATACCTCAGCCAACATCTTTTCCCAGGCGGTTGATGCAAACGGCGTCCTCGATGCGCCCGCAATATCGGCGTCGGTCAACCGGCCGAGAACGCTTGGTGTAAGTCTGACGCTTCGTTATTAGGCTTGAATAAGAATGGCCCGGCGACGTGCGACGTGTTGCCGGGCTGAATGACTAAGCAGGTTCGGGAATGGCGTATAGTGATGGAGTACAAATTTCCGAGGCTAACCAGAATTATAGGGATCGCAGCGTCGCATCCAAGCTCAAATAAAATGCGAGGACGTCATGTCTTTTAAGTTAACAATACAAGGTTTGTTCACAGCGCTGATGATAGCTGTTGGGTTGCCGGCTTCAGCTCAAATCGCCCCTCTGTCCGAGCCATTGTCCGTTGACAATGCATTGAATGAAGCGGTGGAGGCTGACACCGAAGAAGCGGCGCAGACCACGGCGTCGCTTGATCCGATGGAGCAAAGCGAGGGAACGCCAACACTAACCAAAGCCGATGTCGATGACTGGCTTGACGGTTATATGCCTTACGCGATCCGGAAGGCCGATATTGTCGGCGCTGTCGTCACCATTGTTAAAGATGGGGAGATTTTGACCAGCCGCGGCTTTGGCTATTCGGATCTTGAAAGCAAGACTCCTGTTGACGGCTATGGAACAATGTTTCGGCCGGGCTCTATATCAAAACTGTTCACATGGATTTCAGTGATGCAGTTGGTCGAGCAAGGAAAGATCGACCTCGACGAGGATATCAACACCTATCTAGATTTTAAAATTCCGGACGCCTTTGGCGAGCCGATCACCATGCGCAATCTGATGACGCATACGCCCGGTTTTCAGGAAAGACTGAAAAACCTGATTATTGGCGATCCGGAATTGAATATGTCGCTGGAAGAATTTTTAAAAGCGTCTCCGCCGCCATCGCGGATTTTTCCGCCGGGCGTCACCCCTGCCTATTCTAATTACGGCACCGCGCTGGCGGGCTATATCGTTCAGCGCCTTTCAGGCGAGACGTTCGATGCCTATGTCGAACGACATATTTTTGAACCGCTCGGGATGGAGCGCGCCACGTTCCGTCAACCGCTGCCGGCTGAGTTCGAACCCTTTATGTCGAATGGGTACAAAAGCGCTTCGGATGGTGAGGCGCAATATTACGAGATTATACCGATGGCGCCGGCGGGATCGCTCGCTGCGAGTGGCGAATCCATGGGCCGCTTCATGATTGGTCTTCTCAAACAGGACACCGCTCTCATGAAGCCGGAAACATGGCGGGAAATGTATGAGACGATCTATCAGCTATCCCCGCCCTTAAACGCCATGGCGCTTGGGTTCTGGCAATTGGACAAGGGTGATTTGCGTATTCGCGGTCATGGCGGCGACACGGAGTTTTTCCATTCCGATCTTAATGTCCTCATTGACAAGAATGTTGGCGTTTATGTTTCTGTAAATAGCGCCGGTGAAGGCTCGGGCGTTCTGCGTTTCGCGCTCACCACAGATTTTGTCCTGAGATATTTTCCTGAAGCGGCGGCGCCTGTTGGTCCACGCCTGGAAACCGCGAAAGAGCATGGAGCGTTGGTTGTCGGTGAATATGAAAGTTCACGCACCGTAGCGACCAACTTCGCGGCGATCATGAGAATTTTGGGTCAAGAGAAGATCGCTATGGATGAAAATGGTGATCTGCTCCTGCCGCTTTTTGGTGTTGAGACTCGCTGGCGTGAGGTGGAGCCTTATGTGTGGCGAAACACGAATGGCCTAGAGCGTCTGACCGCTGTTCTGAAAGACGACGGCTCACTCGACTATGTCACTTTTGAGCCCGTATCGCCGATCATACATCTATCGCGAGCGCCGTGGTATCGGTCGTTATCACTGATGACGCCGCTTCTGGCGGGGGCGATTGGTGCGCTTTTTGTGACGCTTGTGCTTTGGCCAGTTCGCGCGGTTGTGCGCGGGCGTTACGGAAAAAGCTTTGCCCTGACGGGGCAGGACGCAATGGCGCACCGAGTGGTCCGTCTCGGCGTCGTTTTTGTCTTTGCGTTCCTTCTTGCATGGGTGATGGCCTTCCAGACCCTGTTTACAAATTTGACGGGTCTTGGGCCGGGATTTGACACCCAGTTGCGAGCGACACAATTCACGCAAATCCTTCTTTATGCCGGTTTTGCGATTGCGGTGTGGAACTTGGTTGTGGTCTGGCGTGGAGCTCAGAGCTGGTTTGCGAAACTTTGGAGCTTGGTGCTTCTCGCGTCTATCGGCATCGTAATCTGGTTCGCAGCCGCGAATGGGCTTCTTAGCCTTGAGATGAGTTATTGACGGAAAACACTTCACGTTCGCCGAGAGCCAATAGGTAGGCGTGATAAAATGGTCGGCGGCGCGCCCCTCCGTGCGTCGCCGACATCGAGGCAATTGTCTGAACCTGAGTGTGGGTTCCAACTATGCTAAAAAACAAAAGCCTGCGCCAGAGTGGCGATGGCGGCTCGCGAAAAGGTAAAAGCAGTCGAAATGGCGCGCAGTTTTTTTGATACCTACCTGCTGCCGGGTTTTGTCTTTCAGTCCGTCATTATTGGCGGCGGTTACGGAACCGGCCGCGAAATAGCGGAGTTTTTTCTTTCTCATGGCGCTTTAGGCGGCCTTTTGGGCATGGGCGTGACTGCGATCGCGTGGAGCGCCGTGCTGGCGCTTGCGTTTGAATATGCGCGGCTTTCTAGAGGGTACAATTATCGCACATTCTTCAAGAGTCTTTTGGGGCCTCTATGGCGTGCATTTGAAGTTCTCTATTTGCTGATTTCAATTCTGGTGCTCGCCGTATTGGGGTCGGCGGCAGGCGAAATATTTTCATCGTCTTTGGGCTGGCCGCGCGTCTTCGGCGTGATTGCGCTGTTAAGCGGCGTAGGTGTGTTTGCATATCTAGGAGGGAAGGCCATCGAACGCCTGCTCGCCTCATGGTCAATTATTCTTTACGCAGTATATGGTTTTTTTCTGATATGGGTTGCATCAGTCTTTGGAGACAAAATTGCTCTCGCTTTTGAGGGCGGTACAGCAACAGGCGCTTGGCATGTGGATGGCCTGCGCTACGCGTCTTACAATCTACTGGCGCTGGCGGCAGTGCTGTTCGTGTTGCCACATCTGAAGACGCGGCGCGAGGCGCTCATGTCTGGAGCTATCGCGGGGCTGATTGGCGTGATACCCGGCGTCTTCATCTATCTTGCGATGTTGACGCAATATCCTGACATTCAGGCCGCGCCCGTCCCGGTGCTCAAACTGCTGGAAAGTCTCAAAAGCCCCTGGTTCTTTGTCGTCTTTCAGGTTGTTCTTTTTGGAACCTTCATTGAAACAGGAACAGGTATTCTACACTCGCTCAATGAGCGTATAGCTTCTGTCTTTGAGGAAAAAGGGCGTCTTTTTCCCCGTTGGGCGAGGTTTGTAATCGCGGTTGGCGTTCTGGTCTGTGCAATCTTTCTCGCCCGCGCAGTTGGGATCATTGAGCTAATTGCTGAGGGTTATGGCGCATTGTCATACGCCTTTATCGCTGTTGTCATTTTGCCGCTTGTGACCATTGGCTTGTTCAGGATTGTCAAGGCGAAACAAAACAAGGAGATGGAGGCAGCTTATGAGCTTGGCTAGCCAGAGTTTTGCTGAAAAATTGGGCCCGCGCGAGGGGACGGAACATGATGGCGTTAAGCGTTTCAAGACGCCTTACCTCATTTATTTGGGCGACGTTGAGCTTACCGGCTATGCAAAGACCGGCTTGGGGCTGATTGAGTGGCGTCGCAACCTATGCGTTGGACAATGCCGTACGCCGCAGTGCACAATTGACAGTGGCCTTCCCGATATGTCGATCGAGGAAGCGGCGCGATCCGGCGTCGGTTCTTTTGTAATCGGCGTTGCGCCAGCCGGGGGATATATACCGGAAAACTGGTTGCAAGATCTTGTTAAGGCGGCGCGCGCGGGTCTCGACATTATTTCCGGGATGCATGCGCGCCTGACGGATTTTCCCGAAATCGTTGAGGCTGCATTAGAATCTGGCGCGCAGCTTTTTGATGTGAGGACGCCGCCCTCAAATCTGCCATTAGGAACGGGCGCAAAGCGTTCCGGCAAAAGATTGCTGACCGTGGGCACAGACTGTGCTGTAGGAAAGAAATACACCGCGCTGGCCATCGAAAAAGAAATACAAGCGCGCCGCTGGAACGTGGACTTCCGTGCGACGGGGCAAACCGGCGTCATGATTGCGGGCGCTGGCTTTGCGATTGACTGTGTCGTGGCGGATTTTCTCTCCGGCGCGGCGGAAATGATTTCGCCTGGCGCTGCCGAAGATCACTGGGATATTATCGAGGGGCAGGGCGCGCTTTCCCATCCAAGCTTTGCAGGCGTTAGCCTTGGGTTGCTTCATGGGTCCCAGCCTGATGCCCTGGTGCTCTGTCACGATCCGACGAGAGTTTACAATCTCGGCACCGAACGAAAGCAACCATTTCCCTTGCATGGCCTGCGTGAAACGATTGAGGCAAATCTCTTGATGGCGCGCCGGGTAAATCCGGAAGCGCGGTTTGTGGGCATGTCTGTCAATACAAGTCAGCTTACCGCCACTGAAGTACCCGCCTTGTTTGAGCGCTTTGAACGCGAAACAGGCTTGCCGGTGATCGATCCGATCAAGGATGGGGCCAAGGTGATCGTTGACCGAATCGAAAAGGAATTTCCCCTGTGACCCGAAAGCTAAGCGTTCACAAGACATCATGGCCAATGGTCGCGCCTTTCCGGATTACCGGACACGTCTTCGAGGTCATTGACATGATCGAAGTCCAAATCAGCGATACCGGCAATGTTGGCCGGGGCGAGGGGTGCGGCGCCTATTATCTGAACGACTTCGCCGATGGCATGCTCGACCAGGTCGAGGCCTTGCGCCGGGACATTGAAGGCGGGTTGTCACGCGAGGATCTGCAGGAGGCGATGGCTCCTTGCGGCGCGCGAAATGCGCTTGATTGCGCCTTGTGGGACCTTGAGACAAAACAAACCGGAAAAAGCATTTGGGATCTGACGGGAATTATACCGCAAAATCAGTGCACAGTATTTACAATCGGTATAGAGGCCACTCCGGAAAAAATGGCGGAGAAAGCAGCGCGCGCCAAAGATTATCCGACATTGAAAATCAAGCTTGATGGTGAAACGCCGGTTGAGCGCATCGCCGCCATACGCAACGCGCGGCCAGATGCAGCGCTTGTAATTGACGCAAATCAGGGATTTACGCTTGCTCAACTGGAAGAAATTGTGTCACCGCTTGCTGAGCTTGGCGTCGCCATGATTGAGCAGCCGTTGCCGCGCGGGGGAGACGAGGGCCTTGCGAATTTCACATCCCCGGTTCCGATCTGCGCTGATGAGAGCTGCCTTCACCGTGGGGAATTGCCGGCTGCGCTTGAGCGTTATGACATGATCAATATCAAGCTCGATAAAACAGGTGGGCTGACAGAAGGTCTTGCTCTTGCGCAAGAAGCATTAGACGCGGGAAAACGCCTGATGGTCGGAAATATGGTGGGCACATCATTATCGATGGCGCCGTCTTTCGTTGTGGCGCAGCTTTGTGACTATGTGGATCTTGATGGCCCGCTGAATTTGAAGTCGGATCACCTTGGCGGGATGTCGTATAAAAATAGTCTCGTCTCACAGCCCTCTGCCGGCTTTTGGGGCGGCATGCGCTGATTGAACCGGCGCAAGATGCGATAAATAAAATGGAAAGCATCGCATGATTGCAGCCGACGATATTTTTTCCCTGCTTGCGGTCTTGTTGGGCATCTCAGCCGCTGCGGCGGTCATGGAAACGACTTCGATTGGGCGCAGGATTTCGGGTGTCGGGTTTGTGCTGATTGGCGCGTTTGCGGCGGCGCATTTTAATATTCTTCCGCGTAATGCGCCGCTTTACGGCGTGATTTGGACATATCTTGTTCCGCTCGCCATTGCGCTTTTTTTGCTGAAAGCTGACCTTATAAAGGTCTTCACCGAAGGCGGCCGGGTACTGCTCGCATTTACTATCGGCGCAATTGGAGCGGGGCTTGGCGCGGTTATCGGCGCTTTCATATTCGATCTCGGTCCGCACGAGCCCGCAATCGCCGCGATTTACAGCGCGACCTATATTGGCGGATCGCTAAATTTTGTCGCTGTGGCGGAGGCGGTGCGGCTTGATGATGCATCTGAACTCGCTGCGGCGCTTGCGATTGATAACATTCTTGGGGTCGGCTTCATAATTTGCATGAATTTTGTGGCTGGATGGGCGTTTTTGAAAAAGCGATTTCCATGGCGCCTGGAAAGTGTTTGGGGCAGCGCAGAGGGTGAGGGGGCAAGCGAAGGCGGGCAAGGCTATACATTCGCAAATCTTCTGACCGCGATTGCCCTGGCTGCAGCGGTCGTTGCGGCCAGCACGTCTCTTGCTGCTTATCTTGGATTTGAAACCTATTCGTTGTTGTTCATTACGGTTGCGATGACGCTGGTGGCGACTGTGGGGCGGCGTTTTGTTTCAGGGCTGCGAGGCGAGGATATCGTCGCCATGATTTTCATGTATCTGTTTTTCGCGATTATCGGTGTCGGCGCCGACCTCAACGCCATGCTGAACTCTGCACCGGGCCTGTTCTTGGAAGTGCTGATGATTTTCGCGGTGCATTTGATATTCATTTTTATTGCCGGCGCTGCGCTCAAACTGAACTACGCGGAAATAATCACCGCCTCGCTCGCCTGCATTGCCGGACCGCCGATTGCGGCGGCGATTGCCATATTGATGAATTGGCGCAATCTTGTCGCGCCGGGGATTATGACTGGCATTCTCGGTTACATCGTTGGCAATTTTGTCGGTATTGGAATTTTCAGACTGATCGGCGGAGTGCTTTCATAAAACCGAAGTGAGACACCACCGCCGAACCTTGCCTGTTATAACAAAATTACTTTTTCACCGGGCCGCGGATCGGTTGGCCGGGCAGGACTGTTGTATCGAGAACGCCTTTACTTACCAGCGGGGTGCCACCGACGATCACATAGGCATAACCCTCTGACGTTTGCGCGGGTTCCGCAAAGGTTGCTCGGTCACTGACAGTAGCTGGATCGAACACTATGATGTCCGCGTCGGCGCCTTCCTGCAGTCGCCCTTTGGCGCGCATTTGCGGCACCGCTTCTTCAAGAATTTGCGCCGGGATGAGGCTCATCTTTGCGATCGCATCGGAAAGGCCTATAGACTTGGTTTCGCGTACATATACCCGCAGAAACTTTGAAAATGTGCCCGCGCTGCGCGGATGTGATTCTGCGTTTGCTGGAATTGGCCACATGTCGGCCGTAACCAGTTCACCATTGAACGCCCAGTCTCCGCCGTCAGACGCAATAGCGCCGCCTGGAAACAATACCGATTGCGAGAGCAGTTTTGCGTCTTCCGGCCGCTCTTCCGGGTGAATGAAATGAACAACAATGCTCGTCCCCGGCGCCTCGGCCTGAAGCCTGTCGAACTCGGCGTCTGAAAGCGGCTCGCCATCGACAGTAAAGTCCGACTTTTTGATGTCGCCCATTCGCGCCTGCCAATTGTCGCCGCGGAACATCGCAGCGCCAATAGAAGTGGCGCCTGCGCCATAAGGATAAGCCTCCACCGTGATGTTAACCCCGTTGACCTGGGCATTCTCGATCATTGGCCGGATAATTTTGATATCGCGCAGGCTAATGCTGTTGAGGTGACATATATGCATATGTGCGCCGGTTGATGCGGCGACTGCAATCATTTCCTCATAGCCCTCGAACGAACTGTCAGGTTCGGTGTTTGATAAAAATCGGGCATGCGTGAAGGTCGGCACTTCATTTTTTGCGGCCAGCTCATGCAAGGCGTAATATTCTTTCCTGCCGGAGCTTGGCGCATATCCCAGAAGAACTCCGACGCCCAGACCGCCTTCATCTAAACCTTTTTGAACCTGGCCCATAATCGCGTCCAATTGCTCAGGCGTTGCGAGCTCATATTGCCATTCAGGCTCGCTCATATGTTGTTCGAACCAGTAAATGTCGGATCTTGGCTCTTCGCCGACAAACGCTGATATGCGCGCATGCGCCCAGCCGACAGAGGCGCCGTAATTGATGGCGCGGCCTTCTTTGGCGGCGGTGTCATAAAAGTCAGAGATCGGCAGTATTCCTGCCTCAAGCTCCAGCGCTGTCGTTACGCCGTCCAGCGCTTGCACCCTGCCGGCGGGAATTGATTGTCCATGAGCGTGTAGATCGATGAAGCCTGGGGCAACGACGAATCCATTGGCATCGATATTACGGGCGCCGTTGATGTTCTTTTTTGTTACAACAGCGATTTTTCCATCCCGCACTCCGACATTGCGTGTCGCGTCGAGACCGGTCTCTGGATCGATGACGCGGCCATTGAGAATCACGAGATCAAATGCTGCGTCCTTCGCGCTAGCAAGGGGCGTCAGGCCCGCCATCGTGGCAAGCGCCAGGCCAACCGTAAAAAGTTTTCTCATTGAGTCTTCTCCGTGGTTTGCCTTTAGGACGCCGCATTCTGCGGTGGGGCGATATCAAACGAATGGGGGCCGCAGAACACACTGTAAGCATTACAGCTTTGTCGCTTTCAGCGGCGTGTGGGAGTGAATATACGGCATTCTAAACAAAGATAACAGCCAATTTTATAAATATAGCATCCAAACACTTTCAGAACCAAGCTGTGGTTTGAAGATGGCTACCACGAAGTCTCTGGAGCTTATCAGCCCTAGCGCACGGCGCAGTGAATTGGGCGTCTCCGCAAGAGGCAAGTCTGGTTTTCTAAAAGCTATTACTTTGCGCGAAATGCACTTGGCGACGTGCCGAAGGCGCGCTGAAAGGCGAAAGTGAACGCGCTTAAACTGTCATAGCCAACAGTAAGCGCGACGCGCGTCACCGTTTCACCTTCTGACAATCGCGCGGCCGCTTCCATCAAGCGAACCTGTTGGCGCCATGCGGCAAGGCCCATGCCGGTTTCCTGCTTGAAGTGGCGTGTAAAGCTTCTGCGGCTCATACCGGCGACTTCAGACCAGTCAGCGATTTCCCGGTCATCTGACGGGTCCGCCAGAATTGCATCGCAAACCTGGCGCAATCGTGTGTCCTGAGGAAGTGTAACGCGTACGGACAATGCCGGCATACGCGAAACTTCTTCAAGCAGGAGACGTACAATTCGGCCCTCACGTTCCTTCATATCGTAGTTCAAGTCGAAGCCGATAATCTCGTGAATAAGACCGCGGACCAAGGGGGAAACGTCAAAAACCCGGCAAGTCGCTGGCTGTTCGCCGATATCAGGGTCGACATAAACAATCTGAAAATGCATGGCGCTGCGTGACGCGACCTGATGGCTTGTGTTTGATGGAATCCAGACCGCTCGGCCAGGCGGCAAGATGAAGTTTGCATCTTCAGTGATAAGCGACATGACGCCGCTCAAAGAGAATGATAGCTGCGCTCGGTCGTGGGTGTGTTCGGGATATACATAACCAAGAGGGAACTTGTCCTCATAGGCATGAACAGGACGACATGCGATCGGCAAATATTCCCGGCGATCAACACCGAACACGGTTGAGCTAAAATCCAGCATTTAACAATGATGCTAACAGCCAGTTGTATTGGTCAATAGGGGTGGGGCTGAGTAATTGCTGTGAGAATTGCAAATTAGGTCTCGTCACGAAGATGCGCGTACGCAGTGACGACAGCTCTGCTTGCGCAATTTTCTGTTCCGTTGCTGCAAGGCCGCAGATTTTGAAAATACACGCTATGACCTGTTTGCGACGGTTTTCGACCCGCGCGGGAAAGTGAAGCCGGGGGTATCGCCGCTAAGCTTCCAGCAGAATCGTAAGGTTCGCATGCGTCATTAAGCAGTGATGTTCTTCTCTTGATCGCATTGAAAATGCGAAGCATTTGCAATAAGGTCGCATCCTGTTATAACGCGTCCACCGGAGGGGTGATTATGTCTTTGAAGTTAAAAGGTTTATTGGTCTGCGGGGTGGCTTTGTCCGCGCTTACGTCAGCGCAGGCGCAAGAGGGCGGGGGCGCGGCCTCTTCTCAGGGCTCACTGGAAACTCTCAGGGAGAATGTCGACGGCGTCGATGTCATTATTGTCACCGCGCCGAATTATGTTCCGTTCGGCAGCGAGTCCGCTAACAAGGCAGACATCCCCCTGATCGAGACGCCGCAATCTGTGTCGGTCGTGACGCGCGACCAGATCGATTATCTATCAGTTGTCGATGTCCAGGAGGCGATCCGCTATTCGTCCGGCATCGTCGGCGAGAATTACGGGCCCGATCTCCGCTTCGATTTTCTCACCATCCGCGGTTTCACGCCCAAGCAATATATCGACGGGCTGCAGGCGCCGATAACAACGACAATCTTTAATGTGGGCGCGGATATTTATGGATTTGAATCCGTCGACATTCTGAAAGGCCCTTCATCGGTCCTTTACGGCAATGTACCTCCGGGCGGCATCTACAATTTGCGGAGCCGTCGCGCCGACGATGAGTTTGGCGGTGAAGTCAGCTTTAAATACGGGACAAATGATTTCTTCCAGGGCGCAGGCACAATTACCGGCCCGCTTGCCGACGGCCTTTCCGCCAGACTGACGGGCATGTACCGCAATCGTGAGTCTCAGGTGAATTTTGTCGACGCGGAGCGGATCTATGTGGCGCCCACATTCACATGGGAAATAGGCCCGTCAACGACCTTTACAGGGCTAGGCTATTATCAGCGTGACGAGGTCAATGGCGACACCAACGGTTTCTTGCCGTCCGAGGGTACGCGCTTTGACAATCCGCTTGGCGTGGTGCCGATTTCGACCAATCTAGGCGAGCCTGACTACAACCGCTATGAGCGGGATCAATACGCGATCGGTTACAATCTCGTCCATAACTTCAGCGAGGGACTGAGTTTCGAACAGAACTTCCGCTGGAGCGATTACGACGAATATCAACAGGTGATCTACGGCGCCGGTCTTCTCGATGGGGACTTTAACGGTGTGCCTGATGATTATCGCACCGTGAACCGTTTCAGTTTTCCTTTTGCAGAAAAGGTGAGCGGTCTCACCGTTGACAGCCGTGTCGCTATCAAAGCGGCGACTGGTGATCTTGAACACAATATCATCGTCGGCGTCGATTACCGGAACCTTGCCAATGACGCGACTTTTGGTTTTGGCGTCGCCAATTCGATCGATTTGTTTGACCCGGTTTATGGCATGACGCCGTTTATCACGCCGGCGCTGACTTCGACTTTTAACGACCAACGCGTGAAACAGACCGGCGTCTATATTCAGGACCAGATTTCCTATGGCGGTCTGGCGCTGACGCTCGGCGGCCGCCATGACTGGGTAAATCTGCATGATCGTGCGGCGGATGCGACGACGAAGCAGGAAAAATTCACCTACCGTGTCGGTCTCAATTACGTATTTGAAAACGGGGTCGCGCCTTATGTGAGCTATTCCACGGCGTTCGAGCCGGTGCTCGGCACTGACTCCTTGACGCTCTTGCCTTTTGAGCCTTCGACGGCCCGTCAGATTGAGGGCGGCGTTAAATATGACGGCAGGACCCTCAATGACGATGTCAAAATCTTTGCGACCGCCGCGTATTTCAACATTCGTCAGAAAAACCTGGTCGCAACGCAAAATGGCCTGACGCCAGTATTCGGTATGCAGATTGGCGAAGTTGAATCGCAAGGCGCTGAAGCGGAAGTGACGGCGCGCGTTCGCGATCAACTGACCATCAACGCATCTTACAGCTATACAGATACAGAGGTCATCGAGAGCGCGAATGGCGATCTCGGCGATCCATTGCCGACAACGCCAAAGCACAAAGCGGCGGCGCTTGTAGATTATACGCTGCAACGTGGGTTGCTTGGCGGGCTCGGCGCTGGGATCGGGGTGCGCCACTTGAGCTCTAGCGCCGGCAGTCTCGTTGGCGCGTTCAACCCCGTGGTGATTTACTCCGAACCAACAACATTGGTTGACGCAATTATTCACTATGACCTGCCGCGCTGGCGGATCGCAGTCAATGCCTCCAACCTTCTCGACAAGAAATATGTCGGGCGGTGTTCGTCACCAACAAATTGCATTTATGGTCAAAGCCGGCAGATCATCGGCACAGTGACCCTGAAATTCTAGTTTTGAAATTCCAACCTCTGGCGGGCGCCTAGCGTCCGCCTCATTCGCGAGAGTGATTTTATGGCGGTAAAGCCGCAGACGAATATCTGGCTTTGGCTTCATCGCTATATGGGTCTTGCCACGCTTGCCTTTCTCGCTATCGCAGCGGTCACTGGCTGTATTCTGTGTTTTGCAAAACCACTTGATGCCGCGCTTAACGCCGACCTTTTCAATACCAAAAATAACGGTGAGCAGATCTCAACGATTGTAGCCGTCGAGGCGTTTCAAGCTGAGCATCCCGATTTGTTCGTTCATTCGTTTCCTTTGAAAGTAAAGGAAGGGCGCAATATCCTTGTGCAGGTCGAGCCGAAGCCCGGCGCCACAATCGAATATGAGAATGTTTTTCTTGACAGCGTTACGGGCGAAGTCGTTGGCGGCCGGGAAGGCGGCCCCGGCTGGGGGCGTCGGCATATTGTCGAAGGCATGCTTTTCTTTCACTACACGCTTCTTGGCGGTAATTGGGGGCGGTGGATCATGGGGATCGTCGCGCTCGGATGGTTTGTCGGAAACCTCATTGGATTTTATCTGACATTTCCCAAACGCGGGCCACTCTGGTCAAACTGGAAAAAATTCTGGACTATCAGTTTTCGCGGGCCGCCGGCGAGGTTCCTGCTTGATCTTCATCGTGCATCAGGGCTTTGGGTACTAATTGGCGTGACTGTGTTGGCGTTTACATCCATCGCCATGAACTTTTTTTTCGAGGCGTTCACACCTACAGTACAGGCAGTATCGCCAGCCAAGCCGTCACCATGGGACGAGCCTGCGCCAAAAACGGCGCCCAACCTTGACCCCATTGACTTCGCCGCCGCCCTTGAAAAGGGAACCCTCTGGGTCGAGGCGGAAAGACCTGCATGGAAGCCTGCAAAGATGCTCACTGATCCTGAGCGTGACCTTGTTGGTGTGCTTTTCACGCGCAATGGCTATGAAAATTATAGCGGATTGGGGCCTATCTTTTACTGGATGGAGGGAAGCACGGGCGAGTTTGCATATGAAGACAATCCCTATCGCGACAGCGCTGGCCGAAAGCTGAGTCGCTCCCTTTATCCACTGCACAGCGGTGAAGTTTTAGGTTGGTTTGGCGTCGCAATCATCTTTTTGCTGGGGGTTGCAACGACAGAAATGTGCGTCAGCGGGCTATATGTGTGGTGGAAAAAGCGCGGGCCGAGAATCGCGCAGAAAAAAGCCGCCCAGCAATCGGCGGCGCAGAAAGCCGCAACTGGCGCGTAACCGAAATAGGAAGCGGTTAGTCTGCGCGGTCCTCAGTGAAGCGATATTGGCTAGGCGGCACCCCGAATGATCTGTGGAACATGGCCGTAAACGCGCTGGGGCTGTCATACCCGACTGCATAGGCGACGGTTGTGACGGACTGTCCCGACGAGAGCAGCGAGAGCGCTTCGAGGAGGCGCGCTTGCTGGCGCCAGGTGGCGAGTCCCATACCGGTTTCTGTGCGAAAAATTCTCGTGAAAGTGCGTCGGCCGAACCCGGCGAAGGCCGCCCATTCGTCGAGGTTGCGTTTGTCCGTAGGGTTTCGCAAAAGCTCCCTGCAAACAGCGGCGAGCCTGCTGTCGGTTGGCATTGGAATATGGTATGGGGCGGCGGGCATATCACTGACCTCGTTAGAGAGCAGCTTGATGATCGCGTTTTCACGTTCTTTGTTGCTGTTCGCCGGGTCAAATTTTACGACTTCCAGAATTAGGGCGCGCAAAAAGTCCGAGACCTCGAGAATTTTGCATTCGTCCGACAGCGCATGTTCGCTTTCCATAAAATAAAGCGTACGCAGCGAGACGCCGCCGCGGCATGAAACCTGATGAACAACGCCGCCCGGAATCCACAAGGCGCGTTGCGGCGGTACGACAAAGCTCGCGGATGCAGCTTCCACCGACATGATGCCGCTGGAGGCGTAGAGGAGCTGGGCTCTTTCGTGACTGTGAAAAGGATCGGTGAAGCCAGTGGCGTATTCATCAGCCAAACCAATGACCGGGCGTGTCGGATCATCTATATCCTGATAATGCTTCATTGGCCTGATTGCGACAATTTCGAAGTGATTATTTCTAAAATGCTATGTAGCCGCCGCTGGCCAAGTCAATATCGTAGAACGATTTTTCCTAGTTTTGCCCGAACCAGCATGCTTTTGTCCCATCGCCTAAGGCGCTTTGGCTGCTGCCGTTTCATGAGAGGTTTCAGGCTAGTATTCCCACAGACGATAATGGGGGCGGGATGACGTCAATAGAAACTGGCTCGGTCGAGATCGACGATGTCGATCCGGCCATTCGTGAATTTCACCGCATCATGAACCGTGACTATGCGCGTTACTCCGTCGGTTTTGACGGCGGCGCAGTTGCTCGCCGTCACATTGCCGAACAGGTCAGAGAGCCTTGGCGCGCTGGCGGACCGGCAATGGCCGACATAAGGGAAACCAAGGCGCCGTCCGGCGTCCGATTGCGGATTTACACGCCTCACAAAGCTGAACCCGGCCGAACCCTGATCTATCTGCATGGCGGCGGATGGGTCATGTTTTCGCTTGATACGCATGATCGGCTGATGCGCGAATATGCGCACCGGTCTGGCGTAGTTGTCGTTGGCGTCGATTACGCCCTCTCTCCAGAAGACGTATATCCGCGCGCCATAGATGACGTTTCCTCCGCCTTTGAATGGGCTGCGGGCGGCGGCCTTGGCTCAGGATATGAGGCGCCTTCTATCATCCTCGGAGGCGACTCCGCCGGCGCCAATCTCGCTATTGCGACCGCTATGCGCTTACGTGACGGCGGCAGGCGAATGCCTGACGGCCTTCTCCTGAATTATGGCGCGTATGATACGCAGGAGCGCTCATCTCATGCGCGTTATGACGGGGACAATTACATGTTGACGCGCGCCGAAATGGCCGCGTTCTGGCGCGATTATCTGGGCGGTGAAAGCCCGGAGGCTTGCGCTTATGCACGGCCCTTGCGCCTTGATGGCGCAGGTTTGCCGCGCACCTTCATGTGTATTGCCGAGTGCGATATTTTGCGTGACGAGAATCGCGAAATGGCGGAGCTGTTACGTAATGCTGGTGTTGATGTAAACGAGCATGTCTATGCTGGCACAACACACAGCTTCCTTGAAGCGGTGAGCATTTCTTCATTAGCGGCAAAGGCGTTCGATGACGCCGCCGCATGGCTCAAAATAACGGTGTAGTTCGGGCCAGTATATGGAGACGACTGTTCACCAGGATATTATCCGGCTGATCCGGGAGCGCCCGCTAGCCTGGGTTCTTCCGCATGATCAGAATTTTTTTCCTGCGTTGCTTCCAATGCTTGCCGAGTGTGATTCAAAGGATGCGCCGGTGTCGCTATTGGGGCATGTTCCAAAAGCGCAACCGCTAGCCGCTGCTTTCAAAAAGCGACAGGCGCACACGGTTTCTGTTTCTTGGTCCTCATGGTTATATTTCACCAGAGCTGGTGAGTAATAAAAATTGGGCGCCGACTTGGAATTACGCCGCCGTTCAGATCGATACGAATGTCACTATTGACGATAGTCTTACCGGTGAAGCGCTGGATGCGCTGGTTGATCATATGGAGCGGGGACGGGCGGCTCCTTGGTCGATTTCGATGCTTGGCGACCGCTATGCTTCATTAAAGGCGCGTGTTGTCGGATTTCGCGCTGAAATATTGGATATACGCGCCAAATTTAAACTGGGACAGGACGAAAATCAGACGGCCTTTGGCGAAATCGTCGACGGCTTGGGCGATCCAGCGCTATCATCATGGATGAAACATTTCCGCTCCGCTGATTAACCAGGGTGTGGCCCATCTGCGTTAATCAATGACCCTTGATAGGAAGCGCCTCTTCTCAACGTATTTTAGCATAGACGGCTTAAATCGCTAAAAAGCGGAGGGGTATATGTCTGATTTTACCGCAAGAAAAGGTTTCTTGTTGTTTGCTGGGTCTGTCGCAGCGTTAACATGCGCATCTGGCGGCGCTTACGCTGCGGAGGGCGATGACGTGATTATTGTCACCGCCACCAAGCGCAACACAGACCTCCGCGATATCGCCGGATCAGTCAGCGCAGTGACGGAAGAGAGCCTGCAAGACATCAACGCTCAAAGTCTTTCTGACTATATTACGCGTGTGCCGGGGGTTGTGTTCAATGACTATCAGCCGGGCGTATCG
>JAUHYK010000094.1 GCA_030426465.1 Alphaproteobacteria bacterium | reverse complement strand
GGATCGGGTCGTCGAGATCGGGCAGGGTGATGACGCCGACGCCGGTGCCGCGCAGCACCAGCTTGCCGTAGCTTAAAAGACGTCCCCAGATGGATTGATGCAGGGTGATTTCCTCAATCTTGTTGAGACTCACTTCCTGCGTGTTCCGGGATATAAGGCCGGTCTTGTAAACAAAGCGGTAGGTGGTGACGACAATCTCTGTCGTGGTGAGAATGATCAGGTGATTAAGCAGGATGAGCGAGCCGCAAACGCCTGCGACCCCGGCTGACCACCAGGCCACTTTTAGCGACTCATAGGGACGGCCCGCGGCGAACTGGATGTAGAAAATTAGTGCGAGCGAAGCCGCGCCGAGGGCGAACCACAACATCGGAAAGAAACTGTAGGTCCAGTTGAAGTTGGCGCGATGAATGATTTCCTCGCCCCCCGCCAGCGTCTTATCAACATAACCCGACATGCGTTGTTTCCCCGTTCCGCTTTATTTATATCCCCGCCAGCGAAAAACCGCCCGCGATCTCTATATAGGCGATATGGGCAGGATCGAAAACGCTGCTTTGCGTTGAAATGGTTCGGTTTCGGGGATAAGACGCGGCGCTGTTCCCCTCCTGCAACGAAAAAACCCCTCAAGGAGCCCCAGGGCCTTATGGCGAAATATCAGTATATCTACTTCATGTCGGACCTGTCCAAACAGTTCACAGGCGGCAAAAAGATATTAGAAGACATACACTTACAGTTTTTTCCGGACGCCAAAATTGGTGTCGTCGGGGTCAATGGCTCGGGTAAGTCGACGCTTCTGAAGATTATGGCTGGCGTCGACAAGGAATTTAACGGCGAGGCCTACGCCGCCGATGGCGCGAAAGTTGGCTATCTCGCTCAGGAGCCGGAGCTCGATAACTCCAAAAATGTCTTCGAAAACGTCATGGAGGGCGTTGGCGAGGTCAAGGCCAAGATCGATGAATTCAACGCTGTCTCCATGGAGCTGGGGGAAAATTACACCGACGAGCTCATGGAAAAAATGTCGAAGCTCCAGGAGGAGATCGACGCGGCGGATGGATGGGACATCGATTCGAAAATCGAAATGGCCATGGAAGCGCTGCGGTGCCCGCCGGGCGATTGGCCCGTGGATAAACTCTCAGGCGGTGAAAAACGCCGGGTGGCGCTGGCGCGGCTCTTATTGTCGAAGCCCGATCTTCTCTTGCTTGACGAACCGACCAACCATCTTGACGCTGAATCTGTCGCTTGGCTCGAGCATCATTTGCGCGAGTTTCCGGGCGCTGTCGTCCTAGTGACGCACGATCGCTATTTCCTCGACAATGTCACGGGCTGGATATTGGAGCTCGACCGTGGCCGGGGCATTCCGTTTGAAGGCAACTATTCGTCATGGCTGGAACAAAAACGTAAACGTCTTGAGCAGGAAAAGCGCGAGGAAGGCAACCGGCAAAAGTCTCTCGACCGCGAGGCGGACTGGATCAAGGCGAGCCCGAAAGCGCGCCAGGCCAAATCGAAAGCTCGTATCAACGCCTATGACGAGTTGCTCAACAAGGCGTCGAAGGAAGACATCAACACAGCGCAAATTCAGATTCCACCCGGCCCCCGTCTTGGCGGCGTTGTCATCGAAGCGGAAAATCTCAAGAAAGGTTTTGGCGACAAGCTGTTGTTCGACGGGCTCACATTCAAACTGCCGCCGGGCGGCATTGTCGGCGTCATTGGTCCCAACGGCGCCGGCAAGACGACCCTGTTTCGCATGTTGACCGGCCAGGATACGCCGGATGAAGGCGCCTTGCGTGTCGGTGAGACCGTAAAGATGGGCTATGTGGATCAGAGCCGTGAGGATCTCGATCCCAAACATAATGTCTGGGAAGAGATTTCAGGCGGGCTCGATGTGATCCAGCTCGGCAAACGCGAAATTCCGTCCCGCGCCTATGTCGGCTGGTTCAATTTCAAAGGCGGCGACCAGCAGAAGAAAGTCGGCGACTTGTCGGGCGGGGAGCGCAACCGCGTTCAACTCGCAAAGATGCTGACCGAGGGGGCGAACCTTTTGCTGCTCGACGAACCGACCAACGACCTCGATGTTGACACCTTGCGGGAGCTGGAAAGCGCCCTCGATGATTTCGCCGGCTGCGCTGTGATTATCTCGCACGACCGCTGGTTTCTCGACCGCATCGCGACGCATATTCTCGCCTTTGAGGGCGACAGCCATGTGGAATGGTTCGAAGGCAATTTTGAAGACTATATGGAAGACAAAAAGCGTCGGCTCGGGGCCGACGCTGATGTGCCGACGCGGATCAAGTACAAACCACTGACGAGATAAAACCCGGCGAGGGCGTTAGCTGGTGCAGTCGCCCTCGCTAGCGCAAAGCTGGACCTTCGAGGAAACCCGGGGCCAGCGGATCGTTGACCGGTCAAAGACGATCGGTGTCGACATCACATGGTTGGTGATGCTCGGCACATAGGTGTAGGTCATCTCCACAACAATCAGCGAGCCGGTGTTGCTGAGCACGTCCTCGTTTTCCAGTGTCGTATAATAATCGCCTTCGCTGTAGGGCGTGGTGCCGTCGGACGCCCGGCTCCAGTGAACAATCGGATCGCCTTCGGAATCGCGCACGACGGAAATCAGCCGCAACTGCATGCCTGATGAGTCATTGGGCTCGACGATTGACTTCACCCCGTCAAACAGATCGTCCATATCATCTTCAAGCAGAAATTCCGACTGAGCCGTGAGGTCGGCGAGGGTGTTGGCGGATATCGCCACCTTGCGATTCACCGTCATGGCTGTGGAGGCTTCCACCAGGCCAAAAAACAAGAGCACCAGCACCGGCAAGAGCATGGCGAATTCTGTCGCCGCCAGACCGCTCTCGTTGCGATGAAGCCCAGTAAGTGCATTTCTGATTCGGATCATCATGAGGCGCCTCAATCGTCCCTGTTATTGAGTTCATATGGCTCGTTCCGAAAAATCGCTGTGGAGATCAGGCGCCGTTTGTTGGTGCCTGGTTCGGAAAGGTTGAGCCCGATTGCTGGATTGAGGGTCGTATAGAGATAGCAGATCCTGACGCGAACAATCTGAAGCTCGTCACCCGGATTGAAAGGAATGGCGTCGACATCGTCCGGCGGCGCATCGGCGCAAGTCGCCGGCGTGTTGTCCGCTGCAAGCGTGTTGAAGCTGTTAAAGGTGTCGACTTCGATGGTCAGGCGATTTGTGCAGTCCCCAAAGACGCCGAGGACATCGCAAATATCCTCATACATCTCATCATATTTGTCTTCCAAATCACCGAAAGATTTTTGCACCTGGCCGGTCTTGATGCGCCGTGCTGCGTCGCCAACCGTGGCGTCGACAACGGAGTTGGCGAAAAAGAACCAACCAACCTCGAATATTGAAAACATCATCATGAGGAAGATCGGCGCGATGATGGAGAACTCGACCGCTGTCGAGCCGCGGGAATCCTTTGCGAATTCCCGCCGCGCGATGCGTTCCGCCCAATTGAGCCGTGACTTTGCGAACATGGCCCAGCTTCCCTATTTACTGATATGCAGGTTCACGAGATCGGCGGCGATTTCGCCGAACGCTTCTTCAAGGTCATCGCCGTCAGCAGCGTCGTGGAAGTAAGGCGCGATAGGCCGTGTGGCGCATGCCTTGAAGACATTTGCCGTTGACGTGCTGTCGAGGCCGAACATGATGGTGTAAACCAGATATCCTTCGGCTTTCATGCGGTGACAGATGCGCAACAGCTTGTCGTCGAGTTCATTACGCATCTTGCTGCTTGTGTCTATGCCATCGCCCATACGTTCTTCGATAGCGAAGCCGTACTGGCCTTGTGTGGAGCCCCAGTGGGTTTTGTTGTCACTGCCAACGACTTGCTCACCGTCGGTCATGATCACAACAGCTTTCTGCCACTTTTCGTAGTCAGGATCGCCAGGGCCAATGCCTTCAGTGAAAGGCGCCTCTTTGGAGAGGACGCGCCACCCCCAGGCCGCGCCGTGCGCAATATCCGTATTGCCGTTCGGGTAAAGCGCGTCGACATGGTCCTCGACTGTCTGACGAACATTGGTCAGCGGCAAGATTGGCGGCGGGCAATCCATTTCAGCGTTCAGATAGCTGGAATTCGGCGTGTCGTACTTGCCTTTGTAGGTAGATGTAGGCGTGTCCCACCAGCCGACATAGGACATGCGCAACAGCCACTCCTGACGGGCGGCGCCGTGGTTGGTCGAGTCCAGCGGCGATGTCGTGACTGACCGCTCAGTCAGGAAATCGACAAAGGCAGAGTCTGTGATGTTGCCTTTGAGCACCTCGCGGAAATAGTGCACTGTTTTCGCATATTTATCGAACTGCGCATTCCCGGCGTGTGTGTAGTTGTTGTCGTTGACGAAGTAGTAGTTGTTGTAGGACGTTTCTTGAATTTCGCCAGATGGGTGTCCGTCGTCATCGTCCGGGTCATCGAAATAATACCCGTACCATGGCGTGCCATAGGACGTTGTGCCGCTTTGGCCGGAATAACTGCTGTCGCTTTCGCAATCTTCGCCGTTGTTGCAGTCAACTTCATCAGGCAGGAACACCGGAACCCAGTTGAAATTGTCCGAATCCGTCAGAGCGCTCACATCAAGGGTGTAATCCGGCGCGTCGTCGAACGCATCGTATATTTTCGTTTCCTGGGGATTGCTGCTTCCGGAAAACTCAGACGGGTTGTCTGTATAGGCGGTCAGGTCAGATGACGAGAATGATCCTCCCGGTGGAACATCAAGCTCATCAAGCGGGTAGGGGCGCGCCTCCACACACCCCTGCCAGGACATGCCAGGAGTGGAGTTGTAGAGCGTGAAGTGATTGACCTTTGTATTCATGTCGACATTGCCGGCGGCGTCGACATGGAAGAATCTGCGGCCGTGATAATACGCGTTTGCGCCAGTGTCCGCCCATGCGCTGTTCCAGCCTGTAGAGCCGCCAGCATTGATGTTTGCGTTGAATGGAACAACGCCGATCTTAAGGTTTTCGCTTGTGGCGTCGTCGCCATACATGACGTCAAGCATGGTTTCGACGGCGTCTTTCAGTCTTTCAATTTTATCTTCATCATCGCCAGAGGCGGGATCGCCCATGGAGCCTGTCACGTCGAGAACCAGCGCCAGTTCAACCCGGCCGGAGCCTTTTTTGGTGATCTCAACGCATTTGCCGATATCGAGGTCCTGAATGCCCGCAACGCCGAGAAGATAGGTTTCAATCTTTCCGGTGATGCAGGTGATGATGACCGCGTTGTTGTCGAGGCCGAAATCAATCGTCCAGCCTGGCTCGAGCGTGTGCTCGTAGTTGAAATTCGCTTCGAAAAATTTGCGGCCGTATTCCTTGAGCTCGGCGTCGGTTAAGTCAGGATCGGTCGCATTTAACTGCGCGAGCGCCAGCGAGGCGGCGTCCATGGATTCGATCATGTCCGCCCGCACGGCGTTCCATCGCGTATAATCGACGGCGCCGCCTGCGAACAGGAACAAGGCGGTCGCCATAAAGGCAAACAGAAACAGGATGTTTCCGTCTCTGTTGCCTGCGAAACTCTTGATCGTCGGCGCCAGTTTAAAAGGCAAACGCGTTGCCGATTTTTCCTTGCCGACTACACCGGTGTCTTTAACCAGCATAGGGAACTCCCCGAAACGCTATGTGCTACTGATGCACAAGGCAGAATGCCGGGAATGGCGTTAAAAGGACGTAAGGAAAGATGGTTAAGCGGGCGGTAATTGTTAAAATTGAACTGATGGGAATGAACGCCATATGCTGCGTGAAAAGCTCTTCTTCATCAGTATGAAAAAACCTTGAAAGTAGGATTAATCCCCGTTCACAACTTGTAGACAGAAGTCGATTTTTTCGGTTGACCCTTGTCTTTGTTAATGACCACGATGCGTTCTCGACAACGAAAAACCAATAAACGGGGATGTTATGAAAATGGGTTTTGCCGCCGCGGCGATGGCCGTTTCGCTAACCGCTGCTGCGCCTGCGATGGCGGAGACTGTGTACCTGACCGCGGAGCGTATGCTGGACCCGGCGTCAGGCCGCTTTATCGAGGCGCCGGCGCTGATCATTGAGGACGGCAAGATCCTCAAAACCGGGACTGCGTCGAGCCTGGCGACGCCCGAAGGCGCGACGGCCATTGATCTGCCTGGCAAAACCCTGTTGCCCGGGCTGATTGACATGCATGTGCATCTGACCGGTGATCCAACAAAAGGCGGAGGCTACTCCTTTCTCGCCTATCCCGGTGAGCGCTTTGTGATCTGGGCGGTCAATAACGCCGAAAAAACGCTGATGGCGGGCTTCACCACGGTCCGGAATACCGGTTCAGATGGTTACGAAATGCTTGCCGTGCGTGATGCGGTGAATGAGGGAGAAATCCCCGGGCCGCGCATTTTCGCCGCCGGTCCGCCAGTGGGTATTATCGGCGGGCATTGTTCGGACAATAACTATCTGCCCCCGGAACAAGAAGCGACCGGGACTGGCGTCGCCACCGGTCCGTGGGAAATGCGCGGTAAAGTCCGTCAGAACATCAAATACGGCGTTGACTTTATAAAGACCTGCTCCACGGGCGGGGTTTTCTCCAAAGGAACCCTCCTTGGGGCAGCGCAGGGTACGCCGGAAGAACTTGAGGCGATTGTCGACGAAGCCCATATGCGTGGGCTGAAAGTCGCTGTCCACGCTCATGGAACAGTTGGCATCAAGAACGCGATCCGGGCGGGCGCCGACACGATTGAACATGCAAGCTATCTGGATGACGAAGCGATCAGCCTCGCCAAGCGTCATGGCGCTTATCTCTCCATGGACATCTACAACACCGAATACACGCTTTCCGAAGGTGAGAAGAACGGCGTCATGGAGGAATCCCTCGACAAGGAGCGGCAAGTCGGCGGCGTGCAGCGCGAAAGCTTCCGCAAGGCGGTCAAGGCCGGAGCGAAAATGGTCTTCGGCACCGACGCGGCGATCTACCCCCATGGCGATAACGCCAGACAGTTTTCCCGTATGGTTCAGTTCGGCATGACGCCCCTCCAGGCGATCCGGGCGGCGACGACGACAGCGGCGGAGGCGCTCGGCAAGTCGGGCGAGCTTGGCTGTGTGTCGGCCGGCTGCGCCGCGGATATCATCGCCATTTCCGGGGATCCGCTCGCTGACGTGTCGGCCCTGGAGACTGTCGATTTCGTCATGAAAGACGGCGTCACCTATAAGCGGGATTAGGAAAATCTTGTAAACCCCATATATATCAAATAGATATATGGATAATTGCGTGTGAGATCAGAGCCTTGCGCTCAAAGGCGGGCGGGCGCCTTTGAGGCGCTGGAAATGCCGATTTTATTGAACATTCGCCCTGAATCCGTGTTATTAACCATATTGGATTGACGACACGGAGGGGGATTATGGCGATGAAATTAAACAGGACGATGATCGCAGCAAGCGCTGCGGGCGCCGCCGTGATGATGGCGACACCAGCCATGGCCGGCCGCTGCGGGCATTCTTATGCCGTTGATGCGCCGACGACCCTCGCCAAGGTGGCGCGCGCTTGCAATGTTTCGCTCTCGGCGTTGCGTGAAGCCAACACTGGGGTTGACCCCAGCTATGTGCGCCCCGGCGAACATCTCGCCGTGCCGGACGAGATTGCGAGCGCCACAGATATTCCGTCAGGGAACGCTGATGTTGGCGTCGATTATAGCGGATCATCCGTTCCGATTTATCAGTATGCAGAATACACGGAACCGGCGCCGGAGCCGGCGAAGCCCGATGCGGTTGTTTATACGGCGTCGTCCGGCAATCCCTATTTCGTTCAGGCGAGCTATACCGCCCCTTATGTCGCCGAAGATGATCGGCTGAGCTATCAGCAGAAATCTGCAGCCCGTATTCGTAATGCCGGCGTTCTGCGCCCTGCGCCTGTGACCCAGACGCCGGTGACGTTATCGCCAATGCGCTCCTATGCGCCGAACGCAGTCACGATCTCCACGCAATCCGATCTAGTCACCGGCGATCCCGTATCGCCGCTTATGGAATGTGCGGTTCTGCGCCGTCAGCCGAGCGGCAAGATTGAACAGGTGCGCGAATTCAAACCCGTGCCGGAAGGCCGCCAGACGCCGGCGCATTGCTCTGAGATCACCAATGTTTCCATGGGCGCGCCGTTGAAAGTCGGCTCGAATATCGATGTGTCCGACTTCCTGTATTCGGAATATGAGTCATTGCCGACTGACGCATTTTTCACTGTCCTGAAAGGGTATGTGAGCAGCGCTGATGCGGAATGCATCACCCTGCGCAGCGATGATGGCATGGTGTGGCGCGTGGGCGTGCCGCTGGCGCCTGTTGAAATGCTGGGCAAGGAAGCGACGATCTGGGCCGAGCAAACAACTGCAGCGCAATGCGGCGGTCTGGTCATGAACCGCGCTGTTTACGCCGAACAGACCAACTAGGTTGTCCGCCGCCTTTTCCTGATGTGACCGGCTGAGTTAGCAGCATCCGCCGCTGGACGCGATCTCTTCCGCCTGCTCGCCGAAAGGGGAGTTCGTGCCGCATCCCGGGAAAATGCCGTAATGGGTCGACCAGTCGCCGATGAAATCGAACCACGGCGCGAACCGCGATTCCTGCAGCATGCGGAAGGTGTTCCCGCAGACGGCGAAAACCCGGCCTTTTTCGATAATGTGATGATTGTCGAGCGTGAATGATTTCTCGCTCTGTTCGAGGCCGCCCTTATAGACAACGGCCTGACCGTAATCCTCGCAAGCGGGCTCTGACCCGTCGATCCGGAAAAGCCGATAAGTCGCTGAATGAAACTCTGCGGGCGACAGCTTCTCACGCAATCCATCATTGTTGATGGCCAGGGGGCGGTCCGTGACGAGGCGCGGGTCTGCAAAACCGGCGCGTTTGGCCATATTCAAAAAGTCATTCCAGTAAAGCGCCCCGCCCAGACATTCACCTTGCGCCGCCGGGTCATGGCGCAAATCATCCGATAAACGCCGGTCCGCATAAACATCAGAGAAATAGAACTCTCCGCCGGGCCTTAGCAGCGTATGAGCGGCGCGGAAAACCGCTTCCTTATCCTCAACTAGATTGATGACGCAGTTAGAGACAATTACGTCGAAAGAGGCGGGTTCAAGATCGAGATCGCCCAGCTTTTCTATGTCGCCCTCAAGAAAACGGACATTGGCGTAGCCGAACCTCTCTGCATGCCAGTCGAGGTGATCGCGCGCGACAGTGAGTTGTTCCGGCGTCATGTCAACGCCGATCACTTCGCCTTGTGCGCCGGCGAGCTGGGCGAGGGCGTATGCGTCCTGCCCTGAACCCGAGCCAAGATCGAGAATGCGCGCGCCATTAAGCGCAAGTGGCGCAATCAGGCCGCAGCCGTAATATTTGGCGCGTACATCAGGATGAATGTTGGCGACAAGCGCCTTCAAATAGGACGGGGTGTCGGCAATTGTGCAACAGGCGTCGGTCTGAAGATCGGCCGACGTGCTCAGCACCTTTCCGTAATAGTCTTTCACATTATCCTGGATGTTCATGCTGCGCCTTTATCATCTACAAGCGGGTCTTGATTGCTCATATTGGCGGCGGGGGCAATCGGCTGGGCCTGCGTCGCGCGCAGATGTGATGCAGTAAGCTGTCCAATATAACCGCCGGCTCCTGCGAACGGCCCCGAACCGGTCTTGTTTCTGTCATTTTCCTGCTACGATAAACGCCCATGATAGCGCCGGATCATCAGGAGCGTATATGTCTGTCACAGAGTTGAGGTCGGCGATCCGTCGCAAATTAGAGAACCGTCTTGACCGTGCGGCGCAGGCCTATCTCGGCGATCGGGCGCTCGCACGCGCCGATTTCTCCCTGCCGGCGGGAGAAGCGTCATTTTCATCACCGGACTCCGTTTCCTGGCGAATATTCAAAAATCCGGTGACGCTGTTTATCGGCGGCGTCACGGCCGTCATCCTGGAGCTTGCGGAACCGCGTGTGCGCTCTGGTGTGTGGGAACATTCAAATTTTCGTCAAGACCCCGTCGGCAGGCTGAAGCGTACGGGGCTCGCCGCAATGGTCACGGTCTATGGCGCGCGCAGTGAAGCCGAAGCAATGATTGCGCGGATAAACGCTATCCATGATAGAATATCGGGCGTCACCCCTTCGGGCGCGCCTTATCATGCGAGCGATCCGGAGCTCCTGACCTGGGTGCAGGCGACGGCCGCCTTCGGTTTCCTGGAAGCCTACAGCGCCTATGCTTTTCCGCTAAGCGATGATGAGCGTGATCGTTATTATGGCGAAAGCGTCAAATCCGCTGCGCTTTATGGTGCGATAAAGGCGCCGCGCTCTCTTGCCGAGCAAGGGGCTCTGTTCGCGGCCATGACGGAAAAGCTGGAAGCCTCTGACATTATCTTTGAGTTTCTGTCGATCATGAAAAAAGCGGAAGCCTTTCCGCAACCAGCCCAGATTGCGCAACACTCCCTGGTGCGCGCTGCGGTTGAACTCGTTCCGGGGCGCATCCGCGGCATTCTCGGTCTCGACCGGCGCTATGGCTTGAGGCCATTTGAAGGCCGCGTTGTCAGGCGAATGGCCCGCCGGGCCGACCGTCTGGTTCTGAAGTCCGGACCGGCCGCCACATCCTGTCGACGTCTTGGCCTTCCTGATCACTATCTCTATTGTCGTCCGTCACGCTAAACTGTTCCGTATCGGGACGGAATTGTTGATAATTTTCGGAAATCCGCTACCAAAAGTTTAGACCCGGTTAATTTAATATGTGTAGATGTATGCACTCTTGCCGGGGAGGGTCATGCGCATCACGCAAAAAGTTTCGCTTGCGCTTGTTATCGCGTTCGCTGCGCTTTGCGCCTTTCTCTGGGCGGCGCTGCAACTCAGCGTGGCGCCACAGTTCACTGAATTCGAACTACAAAAAGCCGAAGACAATTTCGAGCGCGCTCACAACATCATCGACCGCGAACTTAACCAGCTTGAGGCCTACCGGCGGGACTATGGTGTATGGGACGACGCCTATGAATTTGTAACGGGCGAAAATCCGGATTTTCTGGAAGAAGAATTGCCGCTCAGCCTGCTTCATGAGTTGGGTCTTAATATCTATATTTACCTCAGCGCCGATGGCGCGCTGATCGACGGCGTCGCGATCGATGGCGCTATGGAAAATGAGGTCGCGATCGATGCATATGCACCCACGCGCTTTGAGGGGTGGAGAGGTTTTCAAAAGGCGCTGACGTCGGCAGACGCCGCCCAGACGGTGATGTCCACGGAGGCGGGTCTGATGCTGGTCGCGTATGCGCCGGTCACAAACACCGATGGAAGCGGCGCCTATGCTGGTCATCTTCTGACCGGGCGGATTATCGACGCAGACTACATCGCCGCAATGCGAAAACAGACACGCGTCGAACTTCAGGTCACGCCGCTTATGGGCGCTCCGATCGAGGTTGCGGCGATCAAGTCGGTTGTCAGGGCGGACGGATTCGTAACCGTCGCGGCGCCACTAAATGGCGCTGACGGTGAAGCCATCGCCATGCTGAGTGCGCGAACCCCATGCGACATTACAGTCATCGGTCAAAATACCATACGCTCGACTTTTCTGTTCCTGACGATCGCGGCCATGCTATTCATTGCCATCGTTAGTGTGTTGCTAAACAAGCTTGCTATCCGTCCAATTGAAAAGCTGACGGCGATCATCAAGGACGCAGACGCCGAAAAGCTTGCTATCGTCGACGATCTCGCGGATCGGAAAGACGAGGTTGGCGTTTTGTATTCCAGCTTTACGAACCTTCTAAAGCGCATTGATGAACATACAAAGCAACTCGCCGACGCCCTGAAGGTGGCGGAATCAGGAGAGCGTGCAAAAACCCATTTTCTGGCGAATATGAGCCATGAAATCCGCACGCCCATGAATGGCGTGATGGGGATGGCGGACCTTCTCGCTGGCACCAAGCTCACGGATACGCAGAAGGGGTTTGTCGATGTGATCGTCAAATCCGGCGACGCTCTTCTGACAATCATCAATGATATACTCGACTTCTCAAAACTCGACGCCGGAATGGCGTCGATCAATCCTGCGCCGTTTATCCTTGCCGATGTGGTTGAGGATGTTTCGGCGCTGGTCGCGGCGCGTGCGACTTCGAAACATGTGGAGCTTGCGGTCAGGATTGACCCGAATCTTCCTTACAGCTTTGTGGGAGACGCGGGGCGTCTGCGTCAGATCCTCATTAATCTCGCCGGAAACGCTGTGAAATTTACGGAGAAGGGATATGTCCTGATCGATGTATCTCCGGTTTCGGAGACCGACGAGGAACGGGTGGCGCTTAAATTTTCCGTCGTCGATACAGGCGTCGGCATTCCCGAGCACAAGCGCGCGCATATATTCGAAAAGTTCAACCAGGCGGACACATCCTCGACCCGCGCTCATGAAGGCACCGGGCTGGGCCTCGCCATCGCCAAAGCGCTGGTCGAATTGATGGGCGGGGAGATCGGCGTTGAATCAACGCCAGACGCCGGTTCAACCTTCTGGTTTTCCATCGCCCTCGCAGTGAACACCAAAGAGCTGCCAAAGGTTGAAGACTATGAAGAGGCCGCCGGCGCTCGGATTCTTATCATCGACGATAATGGTGTGAACCGTCGGATTCTCGAAGAGCAGACATCGGCGTGGGGCTGTCCGTCGCAATCTTGCGATAGCGGTGAGGAAGGGCTGAAGATATTGCGCGCGGCGGCAGATCAAGGCGAGCCATTTGATCTGGTGATCATGGATTACCAAATGCCGCATTTGAACGGTGTTGAGGCAGCGCGCCTCATTCGTGCTGAGCATTCGCTTGCGGCAACGGCGATCATCATGTTGACGTCGGTGGATCATGCGAACGCCAGCGAGCAGTTCAAGGAAATTGGCATCGACGGCCATCTCACCAAGCCGGCGCGTTCAGCGGCATTGCAGCGGGCTGTCGCGCGCGCCCTCCATCACACGGCGCCGGAACCGGCCGCTGCACCGGAAAATAAGGAAACACCCGCGCAGACCGCGTCTCAAAACAAAGACTGCATCGATGTGCTGGTGGCTGAAGACAATGAAGTGAATCGTCTCGTGGTTTCACATATTCTCAAAGCTGGCGGCTACAGTTACGATATGGCGGTAAATGGCCGTGAGGCTGTTGAAAAGTTCAGGACATTGAAGCCGAAACTTATCCTGATGGATGTCTCCATGCCGGAAATGAACGGGTATGAGGCAACAGCGGCCATACGCGATATCGAGAAGGATGAGAGCCGTCGCACGCCGATCATCGGCGTCACTGCTCATGCGGTGAAAGGCGACCGTGAGGACTGTATCACTTCCGGTATGGACGATTACGTCCCGAAACCCGTCTCGCCGGCGAAACTGACGGCCAAGATTGCCGAGCACATAAGCGCCGCCGCCTCTGATGCGGCTTAGTCGGCAACGCCGTCGATACAGGCGTTGACCACAAGCCGGTAAGAAGAATCCGACGGCATCGTCATCGCGGCGTCTTCCAAAACAACCCGTATCGGACCATGGGATTGCGCCAGCAGGTGAATGAATGGATCGTTTGCGGGCAGGGCGCCTTCACTCATGGGCAGATTATCGCCATTGGGGGTCATTGCGACCTCCTGTTTTCCTTCGGCCAGCTCAATTGACATATCGGCGGCATGACGAGCGGCATGTTGGAAGACGACTTGCCCCTCGCGGCAGGCGATGACGAAGAGCGCTTCGCTTCGCGGCGGTCCGAAGCCCGCCCATGGATAGCCATTGCTGTCCTTGTAAAACCACGCGCCCTCCACAGTCTCGACCGCCGCAGGCTTGGTTTCCGGCGCCGGCTCAATTTCCGCCTTGAGCGATTCATCCACTCCGCGTTCGCCGCAAGCGGCGAGAATTGTGGAAATGGCGGCGAGTGTGAACGCTTTCAGGGTGAGGTCAGGGTGATCCATGATGACCGAACATGAGCGCCGTTTATTGGTTCCCATGTCCGGTCAGAAATCCGGAAATAATGGACTTAATCATTAGGGGTTAACAGTAATTCCGCAGCAATCGCTTCAACGGCCATGTCGCCATTCACGTCAACACCATCTGACGATGCGAAAATGATCACGCCATGATCTGCGAAATCCGACCAGTTGGAGATGAAATGCGGGTTGCCGCCATTGTGCCAGTAAACGCGTCCGAACTGCGGGTGATCATCGACGACCATTCCATAGCCGGTGAATGTGGGCGCGCCTTCGCCTTCGCGCACCATGGGGGTTTGCGCGAGATTGACTGCAGCATTTGAATGGAGCTTGCGCGCGGTGAAAGCCCGGCGGAAGGAGATCATGTCCTGCGCCGTGACAATCATGCCGCCATTGCCGATCAGCGCCCAATGAGAGCGCCCACCCCAGCTTGCCTTGTCAATGGTTTCGCCGTCAGCGGTCACCATAGAGCGGTCTGGGTCGAACACCGCCTCATAACCGATGTCAGGGATATGAAGATCGCCGAGCAAGTCTTCGCGAATATAGCTCTCATAGTCTTTGCCGCTGAGCTGTTCGATGATGGCGGCGACCAGCGAATAGCCGACATTGGAATATTCGTAAGCAGACCCGGGTTCAAAAAGCAGCGGCGCTGCAAACGCCCGTTTGAGGAATTCATCCTTCGCCAGATAATCAAGATCGCCGCCGACCGCATCCAGGAAACCGGCTGAATGGGTGAGCAGTTGATGGAGAGTAATCTTCGCCTTGTCAGCGGGTGCTTCCGGAAAGAACACTTCAAGCCGGTCCGATGTCTGCAGTTTGCCTTCATCGATCAGTTTCAAGGCCGCGGCGGCGGTGAAGGTCTTTGTGATGGACCCGCTGTCGAGCTGTGTTGTCTCATTTGGCGTTCCGTTGGCGGCGCCTTCGCCGAACCCGGCGTAGATGGGCTGTTCGCCCTCAAAAGCGATGGCGATCACGCCCTTGAAGTCCATTTCCTCCAATCTCGTCTTCGCCGCCTCTATGCGCTGCGTCCTCTGGCCGGAATCTATGGCTGGACCGGCGTCCTCGGCGCAGGCCGCGATGGGCGAAAACGCAAGACAGAGTGCGGCGAGCCGGTGGAGTGGTGCGATGCGGCGCCCGGAGGCGGGTTGGTTCCCTGTTTTCATTGACCTATCCTTACTGCGGGTTGATTCCGGCCGACCCTGGCCAAAATCCACGCCTGAAGTCCTGAGGAAATGTTTCGAGAGATCGATGACGGTAACGGATCTGCCTATGACAGAGACAAAAGCCGCCCTTGCCCAGGGTGTTTTGCAGATTGGCTCGGCGATTTATCATCCGGTTGCGCGCCAGCTTGAGATCAATGGTGAGACGCAGCTTCTGGAGCCGCGACTTGGAGACTTGTTGATACGGCTCGCAGGCGCCGGTGGACCAGTGTCGCGCGAAACGCTCCTCGACGATGTCTGGGGCGATGAAGGCTCAGACGAGGCTCTGACTCAGGCAATCTCCAAATTGCGGCGGGCACTTGGCGATACGGCCCGGCCATACCGGGTTATCGAGACGGCGCCCAAATACGGATACCGGCTGCGACAATATCGGATGGCGTTGGAGCCGGACGAAATGCGCCAATCGGCTGGGGAAGGTTCTCGGTATTCTCTTCTTTCAGCGATGCTGAACCATGTCACTCAGCATCGCTCCTTCCTGACCGGCGCCGTCGTGGGCGCAGGAAGCGTCATCGTCCTTGCCGCTGTGTGGCTGGTCATCAACGGACCGAGCGAGATCGAGCAGGAAATCGTCTGTCCCGAGCAGGCAAGCGGCGCAGAGTGCCTTGAAATCGTCAATGCGGTTTTGAGGCAAGGGAAATAAGCCGGCGAGCCGGGCGTTACATTGCCTCTGCGGCCCAACCGGCCTATGGAAACGGCCAAAGGCAGCAGGAACGCCCCAGGACCCTTTATGACCGCCATCACCCCGGAACTCGTCGCTGAGCACGGCCTCAACACGGAAGAATATGAGCGCATCAAGACGCATATGGGCCGCGAGCCCAATCTGGTGGAGCTTGGGATTTTCTCGGTCATGTGGTCGGAGCACTGCTCCTATAAATCCTCGCGGCGGCATCTGAAGAAACTGCCGACTTCGGCGCCGTGGGTGATCTGTGGGCCGGGCGAGAATGCCGGCGTGATCGACATCGGAACCGACAAGGACGGGGTTCCGCTCGCCGCCATTTTCAAGATGGAAAGCCACAACCATCCGAGTTTCATCGAGCCCTATCAGGGCGCGGCGACCGGCGTCGGCGGCATTATGCGTGACGTGTTCACCATGGGCGCGCGGCCGGTGGCGAATATGAACGCGCTTCGCTTTGGCGAGTGGGCCCATTCGAAAACCCGCCATCTGGTTGGCGGCGTCGTCTCCGGCATTGGCGGCTATGGCAATTGCATGGGCGTACCGACCGTCGGCGGCGAAACAAATTTCGACCCCGGCTACAACGGCAACATTCTCGTCAACGCCATGACCGTGGGCGTCGCTGAGAAAGCAAAAATCTTTTACTCGGCCGCACGCGGCGCCGGAAATCCTGTCGTCTATGTGGGCTCAAAGACCGGCCGCGACGGCATTCACGGCGCCACAATGGCGTCGGCGGAATTCGACGACGCGTCCGAGGAAAAGCGTCCCACCGTACAGGTTGGCGATCCGTTCACAGAGAAACTGTTGCTTGAAGCCTGTCTCGAACTGATGGCGTCGGACGCGATCATCGCCATTCAGGATATGGGCGCCGCGGGCCTTACCTCTTCGTCGGTGGAAATGGCGGCGAAGGGCGGCGGCGGCTTCGAGCTTGATCTCGACCATGTGCCCCAGCGCGACGAGAATATGACCGCCTATGAGATGATGCTGTCTGAATCTCAGGAACGCATGCTCATGGTGTTGAAGCCGGGCAGGGAAGACGCCGCCCGCGCGATCTTCGAAAAATGGGGCGTCGATTTCGCCGTG
>JAUHYK010000093.1 GCA_030426465.1 Alphaproteobacteria bacterium | reverse complement strand
AAACTTCGAGTTCTTCCAGCCTCTCGGTGCCAATGGCGATCAGAGAGATCGGCACGTCCTGAATATTTTGCTCGCGCTTTTGCGCTGTCACGACGATGGTGTCGCGATCGGATTGAGCCATGGCCGCCCCGGTGACGCCCGTCCACATGGAGGTCGCCAGAAGCGCTGTTTTCACACCCGGGCGCGCGCCCAGAAGATTTCGCATTGGGTTTGTATTGGTCATCTTGTCACCACTCAGATTTTGCGACCCCATCACAGATCGCAGCCCTCGTTCGGCGACCTACCCCGGACCCCGTCGCACGAACCCGGATTATGACGGTAGTATGAACCGGCTGAGACCGGCAATCCGCTACGCGGCGAACCGAGCTATAAACATGGCGAGTGTTGCCAATCCGCGCCTATGGATTGGATGAATATGGCCATTTATCGCCAATCAGAATGAGATCATTCCCCTAAGGAGCGTCAGGATAGGCGACGAGAACATCCCCGAGCGCAGCCTTGAGCTCGCCCAGCCAGGGCTCGTAGTTCACCCACTGATCGACCCCGCCCTTATAGATGGGCTGGCGAACCTGCTCCGAACTGGCCGTCCGCACCGCCCGCTCCGTCCGGTGGAAATTCACACAGGCCTCTTCGAACGGCAGCCCGCAATAATCGAGCAGCCGCCGGATCTGCGTTTCGGGATCGGCGACCATGTCCTCATAGATCACCCGGTGAACAATGCCGGGCGCGATCTCATCAAAATGCTTCATCGATAAAACATAGTCCCGGTAATACCGCCCGATCCGCTCAAGCCCGTAAGAGAAGCCTTGCCCTTTCGCAAAATGCTGTTTGAAACCCGAGAAGCAGCACGCCATGGGATGACGGCGCGCATCGATGATCTTGGCGTTAGGCAAGATCAGGTGAATGAGCCCCGCATGCATGAAATTGTTGGGCATCTTGTCGATAAAAAAGGGCTTGTCTGTTTTACGCTGAATACGCGTGCGCTCCAGATACTCTTCGCCAAGCGCGCGCAATTGCTGGTCAGAAAGCTCGGCGATGATTTCCGGATAACGCGACTCCTCGCTTCGCTTCGCCTTGCCTCCAAGGCGCTTTGCGATGGCGATGATGTCCGGCAACTCCATGGTGCCTTCGACCTGACTGTGGCTTGAAAGAATTTGCTCAAGCAAAGTCGACCCCGCACGCGGCATACCAACGATGAAGATCGGATCGGATTTCTCGCACCCCTTGCCTACTTTTGCGGCGAACAAGTCAGGCGTCAGCACTTTTTTCGACCGGTCAAGGCGCAACCCCATTTCGTCTTCATCATAGACGATCTGTTTCTGCCGAATGGCGTTTCCCGTTTCATAATGGCGGAAAGACGCTTCGTAATCCTTAGCATCTTCAAGCGCTTTACCGAGGGCGAAATGAAGATGCAGGCGATCATCTTCCTCAATATCCGTCCGTTCAAGCTGCGCTTTCATCGCGTCAATATTGTCAGGCTCAAAACGGAAAGTTTTGAGGTTTGCAAGACTCCAATACGCTTCGCCAAGGCTTGGCTGCAAATCAATACTCTTCTGATAGGCGTCGATCGATTCAGGCGTACGCCCTACAGTCTTGAGGGCGTGTCCATAGCTCATCCACGCTTTCGGCTGTTTTGGATATTCCCTCAGCAAAGAGCCGTAACTCTCAATCGCCTTTTCATATTCCCCGACGCGCACCAGCGCCGATGAATAGAGCGTGCGGTAATTCGGATTTTTCGGGTCATTGCTGAGAAGCGTCTTCGCCTCGGTATAGGCTTCTTCGGTTTTGCCAAGGCGCAGTTCGATAATCGCCAGATTGTGGCGCGCCGCCGTAAAACTTGGCGCAAGTTCAATGCACCGTTGCAACAGATGCTCCGCATCCTGATAACGTCCGATGCGCGCCGCGAGTTCAGCCAGCATGCGGATTGCGGCTACATCGGTCGGATATTGTTTGAGGTACGCTTTAAGCAACCGTTCCGCGACGGGAATATCGTTTCGCGCAAGGGCGTCCGCGGCCTCCAGAAGGCGCGGATCTTTCGAGGCGGTTTTGATGTGGCGCATATAGGCGCGATCGGCGCCAGCCTCATCGCCCGCCAGAGTCAACTGGTCGCCAAGCGCGCGCCAGGCGCTGGCGAGACCGGGATCGAGGCTCAGCGCGCGTTCAAGCGAGCGGATGGCGCTCTTACCCTCACCCAACGCGCCGAGCGCCATGCCCATTTCATAATGGGCGCCAGCCCAGTTCGCGTCTTCCGCAATCATCTGTTGAAGATGATCCAGCGCGCCTTTGGCGTCGCCCTGGCGCCGGGTCGCCGCAGCAAGAAGCACGCGCGCATCGCGCTGGCCCGGGATCGACGCGATGATCGCCTTCGCCTGTTCCGCTGCGTGTTTGGGCGATCTCTCTAACAGCGCGGCGCCATGAGCGAGCGCGTCGGCGAGATTGCCCGTATTCTTTTCTTCCTGCGGTGCGTCCGTCGTACTCATAGGGATTTCCGTTTCCACAAAAAGCTTAGAGGGTGGTCGGAAACGCTGCAACTGGGGGCCTTGGTTAACTTGCCCCCGACCTTCAGGCCGCCAGCGGACCCCGCGCGTCTTTGAGGATCTCCCGCGCAGCGTTGCGGCCCGGCAAACCTGTGACCCCGCCACCCGGATGGGCGCCGGCGCCGCAATGGTAAAGCCGCTTCAAGGCGCCGCGATAGTCTCCATGGCCAAGCGCCGGGCGCGCCGCCCACATCTGATCGAGCGTCATAGCGCCGTGCATGATATCGCCGCCGATGAGACCGAACTTGTCTTCCAGATCCTGCGGCGTCAGCACCATTCGTCCGAGAACGGATTGTTTGAAATTCGGCGCATATTCATTGACCGTCTCGATAGCGAGGTCGGCGACTTGCTCACGATAGTCCGCCCATGACTTGCCCTCTGGCAACTCCGGCGCGAATTGCTGACAGAAAAGGCTCGCTACATGCTGGCCCGGAGGCGCAAGACTGTCATCCACCGTAGACGGGATCAGCATTTCAACGAGGGGTTTTCGCGACCATCCATACTGTTTTGCGTCGGTAAAGGCGCGATCCATATAATCTAGTGTCGGCGCAATGATGATCCCCGACTGATGGTGTTCCCCCGCCTCCGGTAGACAAGTGAATTTAGGCAGTTCCGACAGCGCCACATTCATGCGCAAGGTGCCGGAACCGCAGCGCCAGCCATCCATGCGGCGCTTGAATTCTGGATCGAGCGCGTCCGCCGGTGTCAGGCGGCCATAAAGCAGCTTCGGATTGACATTGGAGACAACCCGCTTCGCCGCGATCTCTTCCCCGTTTTCGAGAAGAACGCCGACCGCTTCGCCGTCATCGACCAGCAGCGACTTCACCGGCGCGTCCGTTGTAATTTCAACGCCGGCGGCCTCGCACGCCTTGCGCATGGCCTGCGTAATGGCGCCCATGCCGCCAACCGCATGCCCCCAGGCGCCTTTGACGCCGTTCACTTCACCAAAGACGTGGTGGAGCAAGACATAGGCGGAGCCCGGCGTATCAGGGCTGGCGTAATTGCCCACCACGGCGTCAAAGCCAAACACAGCTTTCACCGGATCGGAATCGAACCACGCATCGAGAAAGGTGCGCGCATTCTTAGTGAAAAGGTCGAGCACATCCTGATGCAGTTGAAAATCGCCGCGCGCCACGGGCCATAATTGCGATGCGGCGGACAGCGCCGCGGAAAGCCCGCGCTTTGGATTAGGCGGCGTTTGCAACGAGATATTGCGCAAGACATCCGCCACGGCTTCAAGCCGCTCGTAATAGGCCGGAAGGCGGTCTGCGTCGGCGTTTGAAAACTTCCGGAACTCGGCTTGCGTCTGTTCAAGACCGCCGCCGGCTTTGAGATAGCGTCCATCTTCGGTCGGCAGAAAGTTCGAAATCGGCCGGTTGATGACTTTGAGGCCCAGCGCCTCCAGCCCCATGTCGCGGATGACGACGGGGTTGAGCAGGCTGACGGTGTAGCTCGCAACGGAGTTGCGGAAACCGGGATGGAACTCCTCGGTCACCGCTGCGCCGCCGACCACATCGCGGCGCTCACAGATCCTGACCGAAAGCCCCGCCCGCGCCAGATAATAAGCGCAAACAAGACCATTATGGCCGCCGCCGATCAGCACCGCATCGTAATTGCCCGCCATGAAATCAACCTGTGTTGGGGAGAAATGAAGCGACAAGACCTATCGCCGCTCATCGCGAAAGACAATCTCCCGAAATCTTGGCGCATTGCGCAGAATGTTGACATTCAACAGATTTCTGGGGGGGGGGGCGTCTGGAGCGGGTAGCGGGAATCGAACCCGCATCTTGAGCTTGGAAGGCTCCGACTCTACCATTGAGCTATACCCGCGCCGAGCCCGGAAAATACGCTAACATTCCGGGATTACAATTACTTGCCGAAAGTTTTTTGTCCCCGGGCTCGAGCCGCAATGCGGCTCATCTTTCTTGCAAACATCTATTTCTCAGCCCGGCGGTCAAACCGGGTCTGTGCGGCGTCGATCTCGCCAAGATGCGATTTCGCCCACTCCCCGAGGGCGAGCACCGGCTCGCTGAGGGAATGCCCCAAATCCGTGAGCGAATATTCGACCTGCGGCGGGCTTGTGGGGTAGGTCTTCCGGCTCACCAGACCGTCCCGCTCAAGATTGCGCAGGGTCCGCGTCAGCATCTGTTGGGAAATGCCGCTGACCGTGCGCTTGATTTCATTGAAGCGATAGGCGCGATCGCGCAGCAAAACCACGATCAGGACGCTCCATTTATCCCCTAGCCGGGAGAGCACGCGGCTCACCTTGGGGCATTCTTCGTGAAACAGATCGTCCGTCTTGTCGGTCATATTAATGTGACCTGGTCCCATTCTTATGCGTTCTTGCGCTCAGCACGCACTCACATATTTAGTCCAAGTCAGTTTTTTAGACCTATCGGACCCAAAAAGGAATATTTCCATGAAACTCCTCCATATCGATTCCAGCATTCTGGGAGAGAGCGCCGCCACCCGGCCCATCACCGCGGCCATCGTCGACGCGTTGAAATCCGGCGCCCCTTCGCTGGAGGTCACCTATCGGGACCTCGCGGCCGCGCCCCTGCCCCATCTGACGCTCGGCCATATGCCGGGCGACGAGAACGCCTCCCCGGAACAGGCGGAAAGCCAGGCGGCGCTAGATGAGTTCCTCGCCGCCGACATCGTCGTCATCGGCGCGCCCATGTATAATTTCACTATCCCGAGCCAGCTCAAATCGTGGCTCGACCGCGTTCTCATCGCCGGCAAGACGTTCCGATACACCGAAAACGGCGCCGAGGGCCTTGCAGGCGACAAGCGCGTTATTGTCGCTGTGTCGCGGGGCGGCCTTTATGGGCCGGAAACGCCGTCTGCGGCGGCGGAACATGTGGAGACCTATTTGCGCGCGGCGCTCGGTTTCATCGGGGTCACCGACCCGGAATTTATCATCGCCGAAGGATTAAAGCTCAGCCCCGAAGCCTATGACGCCGCGCTTTCAGGCGCGCTGAAACAAGCCGCGCAACTGAAGCCGGCTTAAGGCTCCGCAAAACAAGCGCCGAACGTGCGGGGAATTGACCCGGGTCAATTGAATTACCAGCGCTGACGCCCAAGATAAGGCAAGAACCTAAAGGAGACATGCCGATGACCCACACACCTCACGAACTCGCCGAGGAGTTTCCCGAACATGCGGACCTCATTCACAAGCTGAAAACGGATGACGCCCATTTCGCCAAACTCGCCGACGCCTATCATGAGGTGAACCGGGACATTCACCGGGTAGAGACGCGGGTCGAAGCGGCGAGCGACGAACGCGAAGAGGAATTGCGCAAGCAGCGTATGCGCCTCAAGGATGAAATCGCCGCCCTCCTCGCCAAGGCCGCCGCGTAAGGATCTCCGCTCGCTCCTAAAGTTCGCTCTTTCTGGGGCGGGCGTATCTTGGCGATGGAATATTGAAAATTATCGCTGCGGCGCGAATGGCGAAAGTCGTGAGCGCCGCGACGATGGCTGCGGGACTTTCACCAAGTCCCAACGCCAGCAGCCCGACATAAACACCGGCGCCGATCAGCGCGGCAGTGGCGTAAATATCCTGCTTTAAGATCAGCGGCGGTTCGTTGAGAAGAACGTCACGCACGACGCCGCCGAATGTCGCCGTGACCGCGCCCATGAAAATCGCAATCATGGCTGGCGCGTTTGCGGCGAGCGCCGCCTGTGCGCCCAACACCGCAAAAACCGCAAGCCCCACCGCGTCGGCCCAGATCAATGCCTTGAGCCGTGAGTCGATCAGAGGCTGCGCCAATGTTGCGACGGCGGCGCCGGCTAAGCAAATAAAGACCGCCGACGGCGACGCGATCCACCACACGGGAAACGAACCGAGCAGGACATCGCGAATAGTGCCGCCGCCAACGCCAGTGACAAAGGCGATCATGGCGACGCCAAACAAGTCCATATCATTGCGCAACGCAGTCAGCGCGCCCGAGATCGCGAACACAAAAAGACCGATGATGTTCAACGCGGCGAAGATTTGAGCGGTTTCCATAGTCTCATCCATGAACTGGCCGCCGCCTCCACGACTTGCGCTTGAATTCGGCCGACAGCCCTCTATGTGGTGGTTCATTCCTTAGCAAAACCCCCATGCATAGACGGAGACCGATACGGTGACGAGAAAATTGCAGATGACCCTCGCGGCGGCCCTAATCATTGCGCCGATCAGCCAGGCCGCTGCCGACGATTTTCAGCTTTGGACCGCTATCTCCGCCAATGGCCCAGTGAAGGAAGACGGCCGTTTTCTGGTGTGGTTCGACGGCCATGCACGGTTTCGCAACGACGCCGGCGATCTGGGCGTTTCCATTTTAAGGCCGGGACTGGGATGGCGCTTGAACCGCGATCTTTCCCTTTGGGCGGGCTACGCCCGCGTGGTTTCGCGCCAGGATAACCGCGCGGATGTGGAGGAAAACCGGCTGTGGCAGCAAGCGACTTATCATGTCGCGGAAACGCTGGGCGGCGCCGTCACCGGACGTACGCGGCTGGAGCAGCGCTTTATCAATGGCGGCGGCGACACGGGCTGGCGGGTGCGCCAGTCGCTTCGCTACAGCCAGCCATTCAAGGGAACGCCCTATTCGGCGGTTGTCTCCAACGAAACCTTCATTGCGCTCAATGATACGAATTGGGGCGCGGCCAGCGGCTACGATCAAAGCCGAAATTTCATTGGCATCAATTACAAGGCGACGGATCATCTGGCGTTAGAAGGCGGGTATATGCTCAATCATATTCGCCGCGAAAACGCTTCGGACGCGTTCAACCACGTGGTTTCGGTCTCGCTCAATCTTTCGCTTTAGCTGCGTTTCAATAGCGCCTCGTAGCCGGCGCGGGTGAGACGATAAACGACGCAGTCATCTTGATCGAACAGGCGGCGCTCGGCGAATTCAAATCCAAGGCGCTCATAAAACCGCCTTGCGCGCCGATTGCGTTCGAGCGGGTCGATCACCACCGCCGTCACTTTTTCATCGGCGAAACATCGATCGAGCGCAGCCCGCATCATTAAAGACCCGAGCCCCCGGCCGAGATCTTCTTCCTCACCTATCCAGATGTCGAGGGCGCGAAGATTATCTTCGATCGAGCCCCAATAATGGGACGGCTCTTTTGCGGGATCGCAAATTTCCAAGACGCCGACCGGGCGCCCCGCCTCCTCCGCGATGAGAAGCTCACCCCAATCGGCGTTGCGGGGAAGTTCATTGTCCCAGTCATACCAGTCGTCGCCGCCGCCAGCCGCGATGACGTGTGGCTTTTCATCCCACCGCTTCAAGAGCGCGATGTCGTCCTTCGTCGCCGGCCGGAGCGTAACCACCTACAGGGTGCGGGCGATCAGCAGCTTCATGATTTCGTTGGTGCCGCCATAGATCCGCTCAACCCGGCAATCGGCGTAAAGACGGCTGATGGGATATTCATCCATATAGCCATAACCGCCATGAAGCTGGAGGCATTTATCAACGATTTCACCGCACATATCGGTCAGCAGCATCTTGCCCATGGACGCGGTCGCTGCATCGAGCTTGCCTTCGAGCAATTGCTGTGTGCAGCTATCCACGAAGACCCGCGCCATGGTCGCTTTCGCCTTGCATTCGGCGAGAACGAACTGCGTGTTCTGGAACGCCATGACGGGCCGGCCGAAGGCTTCGCGTTCTTTGACATATTCGATTGTCAGTTTCAGCGCGCGCTCAATCTGCGCCATAGCGCCGACGGCGATCTGGTGGCGTTCCTGGGGCAATTGCTCCATAAGCTGGATGAAGCCCTGGCCTTCCTCCGTACCGAGAAGATTTTCCGTCGGGATTTTCACATCGTTGAAAAACAGTTCGGATGTATCCTGCGCCTTGTTACCAAGCTTTTTCAAGTTGCGCCCGCGCTCGAAACCCTCAACCTCGTCGGTCTCGACCACCATCAGCGAAACGCCTTTCGCGCCCTCCGCCGGATCGGTTTTTGAAACAACGATAATGATATTCGCCGTCTGACCGTTCGTAATAAAGGTCTTCGATCCGTTCAGCACATATTGATTGCCGCTTTTGATCGCTGTGGTCCGCACCCCTTGTAAATCGGAGCCGGTGCCCGGTTCCGTCATGGCGATGGCGCCGACCAGTTCGCCCGACGCCATGCGCGGCAGCCAACGTTTTTTCTGCTCTTCCGTACCGTAATGCAGGATGTAAGGCGCGACGATGCAGTTATGGAGACCAGCGCCGAAGCCTTCGACGCCCGCTGCAATCTGCTGTTCAATGAAAATCTGCTCATGAGCGAAATTGCCGCCCGCGCCGCCATACTCCTCCGGCATCGACATGCAAAGGAGCCCCTGTTCGCCCGCCTTCTCCCAGGCCCAGCGGTCGACCTTTCCTTGGTCACGCCACTTCTCGACATGCGGGGCGAGTTCGCGCGAGAAAAACTTGCCGACTTCGTCCTCGAAAAGCTCAAGATCGTCGGTTTTCCAGGCAGGTGTCGGGGTTTGCAGAACAGACATGAGCGGACTCCGGGATTGACTGAATTCCCGGCGTAAATCGCATAAGTGACCTTAAGCGGCAATGGCGCAGCGCAGTCATCCGCGAAGTCAGAACCGCCAATCAACGCCGACAGCCGCGACGAAACCGCTGATGTCCGTATCTCCTGTCACCGACCCGCGGAAGAGATTTTCCGGATACGCCGCCGATTCATTCAGCGGTGTTGTCTCGGCGATCGCATAGGATGCGGCGAGATGTAGCTCCGCCCGCTCGGACAGGTCACGGGAATAACCTGCGGCGAGCCATACGCGGCTTGCGCCCGGCACCCGCGGGCTTGAAAAATCAGGGTTCGCCGGGTCGTCTTCATACATCACACCAAGACGCACCGTCTGGGATGGACCGAAATCACGCTCAACGCCCACCGCACCAGCCCAGGTGTTTTTCCAGTTCTGCGTCGTCGTTTCCGCCGATTGCGCCGGGTTTTCAAAATTCAGGACAAGCTGGTCGAAACTCTTCCATCTTGTCTGCGTCGCCGAAGCGAGAACACGGGTCTTATCGTTGACCTCGTAATTGAGGCCAAATTGTATATTCGCGGGCGTTGTGAACTCACTCGTTACGCCGGTGTCCTGAAACAGGCCGGCTAATCCCGCCAGTGTTTGGCCTGACGTTGAGGTGGAAATATCGAAAGCAGCGGTTCCGCTCAGCGTGTGCTCAACTTTTGAGGAGAAGCTGGCGCCGACAGTCAACCGGTCGCCGACAGCGCCCTGAAGACCGACGACAAAACCTGTTCCCCAATCATTCGCGGACGCTTCGACAAACGCATCATCCGTTCCCGGAATAGCAGCCGTCATCAGCAGCGCCGATTCAATCCCGGCCGCGTCTATAGCGCCTTCGAGATCGATATCCACATATTCAAATTTCGGCCCGGCCGCGATCGACCAGCCGCCCAACGACACGCCGAGCATCGGCTGGATCACGCCGGAGACAACTTGTGAATAGGTGCCGTGATACCGCAACGCGGATGTGTCGTCATATTCAGTGTTGAAGCCGAACGGCGCGTAAAGCGCGACGCCGGCGAAAAGATGATCGCTGAGCTTCACCGACGCGGCGCCGGTCGGGATAATTGCGTCGCCGATAATGCCTTCGCCCGCCGTGTCGCCGGCGACCGGCACAACACCAAATAAGGCCGCGTTTGCATTCTCATAAGACGTGTCGTTAAGCACGCCGATAAAGGAGAGCGAGGTTTCCAATCCCTCGACGCCGACAATCGACGCCGGGTTGAAATAGGCGTTGCCCGGCGCGGCCGGGGTCGCCTGCGCGCCCGCCGTGGCGGCGCCCAGCGCTTCGGCGCTCTGCAAGTTCAAGCCAAAGCCCGAGGCCATGGCAGGGGCGGCGCCCACGGCAAACACGATCAGGGAAAGCGGCGCTACGGCGTATTTGTTTGGGCCGTGCGGATTTTTAAACTTCATGTTGGTACGCCTTCTGCTGTTACCCGGCGCCCTTGAATGATGGACGCTTATCCCCTCAGGGCTGGTTGCGGCGGAACCTCGGCGAATCGCCTTTCCAATCCGTAAACGAGCGAAAACAGGCCACGCAGCAGCGGCCTTTTGGGGTGGTTCGCCCGGGCCGTCTACTTAATCAATCGCCATCATTGAGGCGGCGGATCAGGCTTGAGGTGTCCTGGCGTGCGCCGCCCATGGCCTGAACATCGCCGTAAAACTGGTCCACAAGCGCTGTGACCGGCAGGCGTGCGCCATTGTCGCGGGCTTCAGCCAGAGCGATACGCAAATCCTTGCGCATCCAGTCGACCGCAAAACCGAAATCGAATTCATCGGCGGCCATGGTTTTGGCCCGGTTTTCCATTTGCCAGCTCTGGGCCGCCCCGCCGGAGATCGCCTCCAAAACGCGGTCAATATCAATCCCTGCCTTCGCGGCGAAATGGACACCTTCCGACAGACCTTGCAGCACACCGGCGATGCATATCTGGTTCACCGATTTGCAAAGCTGACCGTGCCCTGCGGGACCGATATGAACAATGCGCGCCGCATAGGCTTCCATCGCCGGACGGGCTTTTTCCACGTCCACCGCATCGCCGCCGCACATAACGGACAGTTTTCCGTTTTCGGCGCCAGCCTGCCCGCCCGAAACCGGCGCGTCGACAAAGCCGACATTCTTCTGCGCCAATGCCTCATGAAGCTCGCGCGCGAGCGACGGCGACGCTGTCGTGTGATCGACGAACACGGCGCCCGCTTTCAGACCTTCCAGCGCACCGCCGACAACGGCGGAGACATCGGGATCATCGCCGAGACATGCAAAAACAAGATCGGCGCCTTGCACCGCATCAATCGGCGTTTGCGCCTGCGCGCCATTGTATTTTTGCACCCACTGATCGGATTTGGCGGATGTCCGGTTATAGACTGTGACGTCATGGCCCTTCGCCGCGAGATGGCCCGCCATGGGAAACCCCATCACACCAAGCCCGAGAAAAGCGGTTTTTGTCATGACGCAGGTGTTCCCTGAATATAATTACTGGCGAAATAAAGCAGCGGAGCGCCGTCAACACTGTCGAAACGCACAACTTCTCCGACCAAGATAATGTGATCGCCGGCATCGTGGCGCGCTGCCACCTTGCAATCGAAACCAGCAAGACGCTCTTTGAGGATCGGCGCACCCGTGACCCAGTTTTCAAATTCCTCCTCGCGCGGACCGTCGGGCAGGAAATGCGCGAACCGCTGGGACGCCGCCTGCTGATCCGCGCCGAGGATCGAAACGCTGTAGCTGTCGGCATTCATGAAAGCGCTGTATGTTGAAGCCCGGTTTTCTAGGCACCAGAGCACCAGCGGCGGCTCCAGAGAGACCGATGTGAAGGAATTAATGGTGATCGCGGAAATCTCGCCCGCTGCATTGCGGCAAGCGGCCACGCCAATTCCGGTGGCGAAACGGCCAAAAGCGTCCTTGAGCGGTCTGTATTTGTCTGTCATCGCTGGCTTCCGCCCTGTGGAGGCCGCCTTATGGGGGGCTTCCCACAACTTATTGAAACATTTAGGACTTGTGGCGTTAGCACCAAATCGCGAAAATACAAAATGCAGCAAGCGCCCTGTCCGGACCGTCCGGCGGGGTAAAGGTTCACAACAGGGCCGGGTCACGACAATCTGACATGATGGAAACTTTACTGGCAGCCCCGTGGCAGATGTGGGCCACCATGGCGATTGTCGCGGTGACGATCGTCTTTTACACCCTCGACCGCTTTCCGCTGGAGCTTGTGTCAGGCGGCGCGATCGTTGCGCTTCTGGTGCTGTTTCTCATCGCCCCTTTCGAAGCCGACGGCGTAAACCGGCTATCAACGGAAGTCCTTTTATCCGGATTTGCGAGCCCCGCACTGTTCGCCATTCTCGGGCTTTTGATTATCGGTCAGGGAATGTTCCAGGCCGGCGCGCTTGAGCATCCGACTGAATATTTGCTTCGCGCCTTCGACAAGCGGCCGATAACCGTTACGGGCTCGGTGTTTGTCTTCATCATGATGATCAGCGCCTTTTTGAATAACACGCCTGTCGTGGTGATGTTCATTCCGATCATGGCGGCGATTGCGCAGCAGAGTAAAATTCGCGTGTCGCGGTTCATGATGCCGCTATCCTACTTGTCGATCCTCGGCGGCATGACAACGCTGATCGGCTCTTCGACGAACCTTCTCGCCGCGCAGTCCTATCGCGCGACAACCGGCGGCGAAATCGGCTTTTTCGAACTGACGCCCATGGGGCTCATTCTCGCCTCCGCCGGCGTTATTTACATGGCGACCGCCGGGCGCTGGCTTCTGCCGAAACGGGACAACCCGAACCAGCCCGGCGTCAATGATCGCGAAGGCAAGCATTTCATCGCCCAGATTGAAATCACGCGCGGTCACCCTCTTGTCGGCAAGGGACCTGTCGCCGGGCTATTCGTCGACCTGCCCGACATTACGGTGCGCATGGTGCAGCGCCGCGAGCGCGCCATGCTGCCGCCGTTTGAGGACTTCGCCTTTCGCGCCGGCGATTTCGTTATCGTGGCAGCGACCCGTGCCTCCCTCACCTCGCTACTGAAATCGAGCCCGGAAATGCTCGAAGGCCTGATGGCCGAGACCACCATCGCCGACGAAGAAGACGGCTCCGTCCAGCGTTCGACCCAGCTCACCATGGTGGAGGCCATCGTCGCGCCCGGCTCGCGCCTGATTGGCCGGTCAGTGGCGCAGATCAGCTTCCACGCCCAGACCAACTGCGTCATTCTCGGCATTGAGCGGCGCAGCCGCATGATCCGCACTCAGATGAACACGATCCGTCTTGAGGCGGGCGATGTGCTCCTCATTCTTGGCGATCTGAAGGATATCCGCGCGCTCCGGTCGGACCGCGACATCCTGCTGCTTGAATGGTCCATGCAAGGCCTTCCCGATCAACGCAACGCCAATGTCGCCGCGCTGATATTCGCAGGCGTGATCGCCTTCACCGCAACCGGCCTCGCCCCTATCGCCGTTTCTGCGATTGCAGGCGCCACCGCCATGGTCGCCTCGGGCTGTCTCAATGTGCGGCAAGCCGCGCGCGCCATCGACCGGCGGATTTATCTGTTGATCGGCGCATCGCTCGCTATGGGCATCGCGCTTGAGCGCACCGGCGGCGCGGCCTTTTTGGGCCACGCTCTCGCGACGCTTTCCGACGGGTTCGGGCCTATGGTGCTCATCTCGGCGTTCTTTATCATGTGCGCGGCGTTAACCAATGTTCTGTCCAACAATGCAACAGCCGTCCTGTTCACGCCGGTCGCCGTCGCCGCCGCGCAACAGGCGGGGATCGACGAGCATATTCTCGTCCTTACCGTCATCTTCGGGTCGAACTGTTCGTTTGCGACGCCCATCGCCTATCAGACCAACCTCCTTGTTATGGGCCCCGGTCATTACAAATTTAGAGATTTCATGGTCGTCGGCGGCCCGCTCATTATTCTCCTGTGGATTGTGTACACAGCGACGGCAAGCTTCTATTTTGGCTTGAATTAAAGCCCATTTGACATGGGAATAGAACGGATTCATTGCAGTTACGATAATGGCCCGCTAAGGTTTATCCCTTACGTTGGATCACATGAGTAACGAAGATTTCGCGCGACGGTTCGGCCTTGACGGGGGTGAGTTTTTCATCACAGCGCCCGCCCCTTGCCCTTATCTGAAGGGCAAACGGGAAAGAAAAATTTTTTCTTATCTCTCCGGCGACGGCGCCTCTTCCACGAATGCGCTTCTGACGCGCCGTGGTTTTCGCCGGTCGCAAAACCTGATTTATCTGCCGGCCTGCGAAGCATGTAATGCTTGCGTGCCTGTGCGTATTGTCGTCGATGATTTCGATCTGTCGCGCTCACGGCGCCGCACGCTTTCGCGCAACGCCGACATCATTCGCCGCATCAAGGGTCCGCGCGCCACGGGCGAGCAATTCTCGATGCTGCGCGCTTATCTCGATGACCGTCACGGCGACGGCGGCATGGCCGACATGACCGTGCTCGACTACGCTTCCATGGTCGAGGAGACGGCGGTCGACACCATCATTATCGAGTACCGCTTGTTCGACAGGGAAACCGGCGACGAGCGGATCATTGGCGCAGCGCTCACAGACCGCCTCACCGACGGTCTTTCCATGGTCTACTCGTTCTTTGAGCCGGACGAAGAGGCGCGCAGCCTCGGCCGGTTCATGATCCTCGATCACGTCTGTTTCGCGCGTGAGCTCGGCCTGCCTTATGTGTATCTCGGTTACTGGGTGAATGGCTCAACCAAGATGGACTACAAGAAGACATTCCAGCCGCTGGAAATGCTTGGCCCCAATGGCTGGACCCGAATGGACCGCCAGACCGCACCCGCCGACACCGTTTTTTAACCGGTTTTTCTCCTACACCGCCCCTGAGCGCCCCAAACTGCTTTGCCCTCGCGCCGGGTCATTGTACCGTTCCGCCTATTGAGCGGACGGGGCTTTTTTGCATTGTTAGGAGTCTTCATGAGCATCAGGGTCATTTCCGCCGCCTTTGCCTGCATTTTTGTCGTTGGCTGTTCGTCGTCAGCGCCATTCAGCTACGCCAGCGATCGCTGCACCGGGCAGCACAATTCCTGCCAGACCAATTGCGCGAGCCTGGATGACGGTCCTGCGCGCGCCGCCTGTATCCAGCGCTGCTATGATGCCGAGAACACCTGCCGGACCAGCGGATATGACGGGACCGGATCATCGCTGGCCGTCGACAGCGGCGTCGGCGCGGCGCGCAGCCGCGAAGAAAAAGAAGCCGCCTATGAAGCATGGCGCGCCAAACGCCAGCGTGAGCGTGCGGAATCCGGCGAAAGCGACGTAGAGATAGAAGTCGTCAAATAAACAAGAACACCCAGGGAGGGGCGAACCGCCTCATGATGAAGCGTAGACAATTACTGACGGGCGGCGCCTTAGGCGCGGCCGGATTGGTCGCGGGATGTGAGTGCGGCGCGCCCGCTGGCGGCGCGGCGATCCCCGGCGCGATCAATTCGCGCGAACTGAAAATGGTGACCACCTGGCCAAAGGATTTTCCGGGACTTGGCACGATGCCGGAACGCGTCGCTCAGTTCATTACGGAAATGTCCGGCGGGGCCATCACCGTCCGCGTTTTTGCGGCGGGCGAGCTTGTCAGCGCTTTTGAAAGTTTCGACGCCGTCTCCAACGGCGCCGCAGACATGTATCACGGCGCGGAATATTACTGGGTCGGGAAATCGCCGGGATTCAATTTCTTCACCGCCGTTCCTTTCGGCATGACCATTTCAGAAATCATGGCCTGGACAGAGTTCGGCGGCGGTCAGGCGCTTTGGGATGAGCTGTCGGCGCGCTTCAACATCAAGCCGATCGCGGCGGGCAATTCCGGCCATCAACTCGGCGGCTGGTTCAAAAAGGAAATCAACTCGCTCGAAGATTTTCGCGGACTGAAAATGCGTATGCCCGGTCTTGGCGGCGAAGTCCTGCGCCGTATCGGCGCGTCGGCTGTCGCCATCTCCGGCGGCGAGATTTACCCCGCCCTCCAATCCGGCGCAATCGACGCCACCGAATGGGTCGGCCCCTGGAACGATCTCGCTTTCGGCTTTTACCAGGAAGCGAAATATTATTACTGGCCCGGCTTTCACGAACCGGGCTCTCAGCTTGCCTGCGGGATCAATCTCGACCTGTGGAACACGCTGACGGCAACAGAAAAATCGATCATCCAGGGCGCGTGTCAGCGCGCCAACAATATTTCCATCGCCGAATTCACGCACCACAACGCTATCGCGCTGGAGCAATTGATCAACGAGCATGGCGTCGAACTGCGCCAGATGCCGGAGGATGTCATGGCCGCTCTCGCGGACGCCAGCAAGACGGTGCTTGAGGAAACGGCCGCGACAGACGACATTACGGGACGCATCTATCAGAGCTTCCGGGAGTCTCTCATTCGCTCCATGGACTGGGGACGTATTTCCGATGAAACCTACATGGCCGCGCGTCGCAAAGCGTTCGATCTTTGAGCCATGCTTGACATCATAGGCAATATTCTCAACTGGGCCGCCGCCGGCGTTTTGTTCCCGCTGTCGCTTTTGCCTCTTGGGTTTTTATTCTCGGAAAAGCGGCCGCTAATGTGTTGGGCTGCGCTAACTGCCCTGCTCGTTCTCGCCGGTGTTCTCTTTGTCCGTCTGACGCCAATATTGGCGCTAACGCCGTCCGCATCAAAGATTGCCTGGTTCGTGAGCTTATTCGCAGCCACAATCGCGGCGACCGCCATGATCGGCGCCCGGCGATTATCATCGTCTCTCATAAACGTCTTTGGAAGGATTACAGGAACCATCGGCCGCACGGTGATGTGGCTGCTCCTCGCCATGGCTGTAATCCAGTTCGGCGTCGTGATCCTGCGTTATGTGTTCGGGCTTAACTACATCTTCATGCAGGAATCGATCACCTATATGCA
>JAUHYK010000092.1 GCA_030426465.1 Alphaproteobacteria bacterium | reverse complement strand
ACCTGTCCCCAGGATGTAATACCCGGGCGCACCTTTAGCAAGTGGCGATAATGTGGTGCGCGTTCAGTAATCAAATCAATGTAGTACTGTCGCTCCGGACGTGGACCAACAATCGACATATCGCCGATCAGTACATTCCAGAATTGTGGTAACTCATCTAACCTCCATTTGCGCATGACGGCCCCCCAGGGCGTACAGCGGGAGTCCCCATCGTGTGAGAGTTGAGGTCCTTCCTTTTCGGCATCGACCGGCATTGACCGGAACTTTAGGATGTCAAATGGCTTGCCATTGAGTCCAATGCGTTCCTGGCGGAACAAGATGGGCCCGGGAGAGGAAAGGCGCACCCGAATAGCAACGTATGCATAGACGGGCGATAAGACGATAAGTGTGATAGCTGAAACAGAGAGATCGATCAGGCGTTTGACGCGATAATCATCGACCTCACTGACAAGCAGGGCGAAGCCCGAATAGTCGATATTGGGATTGGCCGACTGCCTGGTCTGCGGGGCGGCGGCGCAGGACGCCAAAAATCCTGCAGCACAGATCGCCGCCAGCAATGGTGAATGGGTCGATTTCATCACGCTTCTCCTCCCGGGTTAGGGGAAGCATTGCGTTGAAATCTGGCGGAATTATGCCGATTGAGGGTTAATACTCAGCTTGTCTCGGCGAGGAACGACAACTGAGTCACCATGGCGTTGCGCTGTTCTGCGTCGCGATCGGTGAGTTTGGTCGGGTAATCGCCCGTAAAACAGTGATCGGTGAAAGCGGGCGCATCATCGTCGCGCTTGCCTTTGCGGAACGCCTTGTAGAGACCATCGAGAGACAAAAAGGCGAGGCTGTCGACGCCGATCAGTTCGCGCATTTCTTCAATGGTTCTGTCGACCGCAAGAAGTTCATCATGAGACGGCGTGTTGATACCGTAAAAATCCGGATGGATGATCGGCGGACAGGCGATGCGCATATGCACTTCTTTCGCGCCCGCATGACGCAGCATCTGCGCGATCTTGCGCGAGGTGGTGCCACGCACGATGGAATCGTCAATCAGGACAACCCGCTTGCCCTCTATCAGGGCGCGGTTCGGAGAATGTTTGCGCGCGACGCCGGCCTCGCGGATTTTCTGTTCCGGCTCGATAAAAGTGCGGCCGATATGATGGCTTCGGATCAACGCCATCTCATAGGGCAGGCCGGTCCTTTGGGAGTAGCCGATGGCGGCGGGAACGCCTGAGTCCGGGATAGGCGAGACGAGATCGGCGTCACAGGGCGCTTCCTTGGCGAGGCGTTCGCCGAGACGCTTGCGCAATTCATAAACGCTCTGGCCGTCAACAACGGAGTTCGGCTTAGCGAAATAGATAAGCTCAAAAATGCAGGCCCGGGCGCTCGCGGGTTTTGAAAACACTTGACGGCTTTCGATAGAGCCGTCGGCCTTGCAGATGACAACTTCGCCCGGATTGATGTCGCGCACGAATTTCGCGCCGATAATATCAAGCGCGCAGGTTTCCGATGCGAGGATCGGGGCGCCCTTAAGGTCGCCGAGCACGAGCGGGCGAATGCCGACCGGGTCGCGCGCGCCAATCAGCGCATTCGACGTTAATACGGTTAGCGCATAGGCGCCTTCAATCTGTTTGAGGCTGTCGATAAGTTTGTCGACGGCGGATAGCTGATGTGAGCGCGCTGTCAGTTGCAGGAAAAGTTCGGAGTCCGACGTCGACTGGAAAATACAGCCGCTGCGGACGAGCTCCGCTTTCAGCGTGCAGGCATTGGTGAGGTTGCCATTATGGGCGATGGCGACGCCGCCAGTATAAAGATCGGCGTAGAGCGGCTGAACATTGCGCAGCACGGTGTCGCCATGGGTCGAATAGCGCGTATGGCCGATAGCGGCCTCGCCCGCCAAGCCGCCGAGCGTCTCCGCGTCTGAGAAATTGTCGGAGACGAGGCCGAGAAACCGCTCATTATGGAAATGCTTGCCGTCGAAGCTCGCAATGCCTGCCGCTTCCTGCCCGCGATGCTGGAGAGCGTGGAGGCCAAGCGCCGTGAGCGCCGCTGCGTCATTTGTGCCGATGACGCCGAAAACGCCGCATTCCTCAACCAGCTTGGGCTTGCCGACAAGCGCTTCGAGTTCATCCCTGTGGGCCTTGAACACTGCGCCGTCCTTTTTGAGGAAACTGGCGGCGCGTTCGGTAAAATTCTGGCTAGCGTCGCCTGTTTCATCAAATGGAATGGTCATTCCGGAGTGTCCTCATTCAGGATATCGGCGATGGGGTCGTCATCTTCGGCGGTTTCGTCTGCATCTTCGGCGCCGGGCGCTGTCGCTTCGATGGCCGGGTCCGTCGTGGTCACCGTGGTGACGATTTCGTTGAGGTTGTTGCGGTCGCTGCGGTCATAGCCGGAGAGGGCGGCGTCATCCTCAGGGTCGATTTGGGAAGGCGCGGTTGGCGCGTCAAGGTCGGCGGTTTCCGGGGTAAAGCTTTCGAACCAGTGGGCCATGCCGGCCGCAACTGGACGGGTGATAGCGGTTTTGACTTCTTCAGGCTGTTTGGCTTCGTCGAGATAATAGGAATAGCCAAGATAGCCGAGGCCAATCAGGACAAGCCCGCGAAAGAATCCGAAGACGCCGCCGCCAACCCGGTCAATCGTCTTGGCGTTGCCTTCAAGCGGGAAGCGTTTCAGGCCGATATGGAACCCGATATGGGCGGCCAGAAAGAAAACGCCGACCAGCAATCCGGCGATGATCGCCGTGCCAAAAAAACTGCCCGCCTGGCCAGTGATGGCGAGAACGGGCTCAATTAGCAACAGCGTGACGCCGCCGGCGACAGCGAGCGCGAGAAGCGTCGAGACTTCGCGCAAACCCCCGCGCAACACGGCAAAGGCGGTGGATACGCCGACAACCACTAGAAACAGGAGATCAAACATTACCGAACCCGCCTATCGTCGCCCCGAAACAGTAGGGCGAGTCGCTCATAGCCCCTGGCCAATTCCATAGCCGCCATGGGGAATTTTCTCAACCATTCTCGATCACGGATTGCGCGCCCAGCGCACCAATTCGCGCAGTGTTTCCGCCTCAACGACCTTCAATGTCCCGCTTTGGGCCCCGGCCGGGGCGAGGGCGCCTGAAAAGCCCAACTTTTTGGCTTCTTTGCGGCGGCGGCGAGGTCCGCGGCGGGCTCGGCGATCCTGAGGCCCCCGGCGACGTTGAGAAACACATCATTGCGGCCGAAATCGAGACCTGCACGGGCATCGAGAACGGCGAGGAGCATGGAAAGGCGCGCTCCATCCCAGCCGACAACCGCACGGCGCGGCGTCGCGAGCGAGGAGGGGGAGACCAGCGCCTGAATTTCGACCAGCACGGGCCGGGTGCCCTCGATCCCGGCGAAGACGGCGGCGCCGGAAACAGCCGCATCGCCGCCGGTGAGGAACAGCTCCGACGGATTGGCGACTTCACGCAAGCCGTTGCCCGCCATTTCAAAGACGCCGATTTCATGAGCCGCGCCGAAGCGGTTTTTGACGGCGCGCAGAATGCGGAAATCGCGCCCCTGTTCGCTTTCAAAATACATCACCGCATCGACCATGTGTTCGACAACGCGGGGGCCGGCGATCTGTCCGTCCTTGGTGACATGGCCCACGAGGAGGACTGTGCAGCCAGAAGATTTTGCAAACCTGACAAGCTCCTGGGCGCAGGCGCGCACTTGCGTCACTGTGCCGGGCGCCGCCGGGAGCGCGTCTGACCAGAGTGTCTGAATGGAATCGATGATGACCGTGTCGGGCTTTTCTGCCTTCAGGGTTGCAAGAATGTCGCGCAGGGACGTGGCCGACGCCAGATGAACCGGCGATTTCTCGACGCCGAGACGTTTTGCGCGCAGGCGGATCTGCGCCGTCGCTTCCTCGCCGGAGATATAGGCGACCGAGGCGCCGCCTTTGGCGAGCCCGGACGCAATTTGCAACAACAAGGTCGACTTGCCGACGCCGGGATCGCCGCCGATCAGCAGCGCCGAGCCGGGCACCAGTCCGCCGCCGCAAGCGCGGTCAAATTCCTGATTGCCGGTGTTGAGGCGCGGCGCTTCCTCGGTGGAGCCGGTCAGGCCGGTGAACTCGATCTTCTTGCCTTTTGTCTTGGCGGCCCCGCCAGCCGCGCCGGCGAGCGATCCTGGCGGTCCCGCCTCCGAGGTTTCCTGCTGGATCGTGTTCCACTCGCCGCACGCCTCGCAGCGCCCGGCCCATTTTCCATAGACCGCGCCGCAGGACTGGCAGACAAAGGTATCGGTGTGTTTGGCCAAATCGTTTTCCGTCGTGCACGCGTGTTCTCAGAATGTTCTCTGATTGATTTCGAGCGCTAATGCAAGGATTGAAGCGCGAGACGCGGAAAGGTCACCGGGTTGCGGGCAGGCGTATGGGTTTGCCGGGCGCCGCGCCTTCGATGAAGCCGTCAGGAGTTTTAACGACGACTCCGTTGACGATCACAAAGTCGACGCCATCCGGCGCCAGCGAAGGCTCCATATACGTGGCGCGATCGCTGACCGTGTCCGGGTTCAGTATGACAATATCCGCGTCCATACCTTTTTGTATTCGGCCTTTCAGCGCCATTTGCGGCGCGCTCGCCTCAAGCGATTTTGCTGGCAGGTAGGTCATTTTCCGAATTGCGGCTGGCAGCGACAGAAGGCCTCTCTCACGAACATAATCGCCGAGCACTTTTGTATTTGTCGCGGCGTCGCGTGGGTGGCCTCCGTTGGGGTCCCAGCCGCCATCCGAAGCAACCTGCGTTTCTGGATGGGCGATGCAGGCGTCAATCCATTCATCTTTCATCCAGTGAATGATAACCAGTCCACCTTTTTCACGGTATTCCGCAAAATTATCTTTGGTCAGGCGTTCTCCGGTTTCCGACCATTGGTAATTCTGAAATCTATCCTCGGGCCAGTTACGCCAATCCGCCCACATCTCAGCGCGAATATCGTTCATACCTGCCGTATACGGATAACATTCCGTTGTGACTGCGATGTTTGCCCGTTGCGCGATATCGAGCTGCTCAAGATTGCGCTCGACATAATCGGCTGCTGACGAATTCAGGTGACTGATATGGATCGCTGCGCCGGAAAGAAGCGCGCCCGCGATCGGCTCATAAATATAAGCGTAGTCGCTGGTCCGATCCCAGTCGCGAAGATGAATCTGGACGGAGCGGTTGTATTTTGCAGCGAGTTTGAAAACCTCCAGCACCTCTGTCATCGTTGCGCCCGGCATGTATTCAACGCCCATGCCGACGGCCGGCGCGCCGTCTTTCAGGCCCTGCTCGACGATGGCCAGCACCTCCGCTAGCTGTTCTTCCGAAATCGAGGATTTGGCGATCGCCGCCATTTCGTCCGGGCCGATATCGCCGAGTTCGGCGATTCCTTTGTTCATTGTCGGCGGCGTATCGCTCAGCGTCGCCAGCCTTGCGCCGCCCCAGGATGAAGAAAATCCGAAATTGATCAGCGCCTTGTCTTCGAGGGCGGCATATGCGGCGGGCACGTCGTTTGCGCCTTCTTCAAAATTAAAGGTCGTTGTGACGCCGTCGGCTGCGCGGAGGCGAAAGAGTTCGGGACCGAGAACATATGTGTTGCGGTCGATAAAGCCGGGTGAAACCACGAGTCCTTGCGCATCGATCGATTGCGCTCCTTTGAGTGGTCGCTTTGAAATCCTTGCTATGGCGCCGTCTTTGATGCCGATATGTCGGATGTCGTCAAGGCTCGTTTCCGGGTCGATGACGCGGCCATGATTAATGACGATGTCGTATTCTTTCGCCGCCGCACCATTCGCAATGGCAGAAACCGCAATGACCGCGGCCATCAGAACTCGCACCATGGGCTCTCCCTTCCACGTTGCAGACTGTCTTGTGTGCTAGATCATTTCACATCGCCACTGCGTTTGATAGCCTGCGCCCAAAACAGGGAAATGCGCATGTCGAACGCTCAGAACATCAATAGTTTAAACCCCTATGTCCAAGGGCTCTATGCTCCGGTGAAGGAGGAAGTGACGGCTGATGACCTGCCGGTCATTGGCGAGATTCCGCGCGAGCTTCACGGCGCCTATTTTCGCAACGGGCCGAACCCAGCCGAAACGCCAAAGGGCATGCATCACTGGTTCGACGGCGACGGTATGATCCATGGCGTCTGGTTCGAGAATGGCAAGGCCCGCTATCGCAATCGATATGTGCAAACTGAAGACCTGAAATCCAACGGCGCATCGACCATGCCAGGGATCTTCGAGCCCTCGCGCGACGCGCCGGGCCGCAAGGTCAATTACCGCGATACGGCGAACACGGATGTGATTGTTCATAACGGCAAGCTGCTGGCGCTGTGGTATATCTCCGGCCAGCCAGTGGCGGTGGATATAGAAACGCTTGAAACCATCGGCGTTGAAAATTTCGGCGGCAAACTCCCGCATAATATTTCTGCTCATTCGAAAACCGATCCCGTCACTGGCGAGCTAGTCTTCTTCGATTACGCCCTTTACGAGCCGAAAATGTGGCCGGGAACGGTTTCAGCGGAAGGCGCGCTTACCCAGTTTCAGGAAATCGATCTGCCGGGTCCGCGCTTGCCGCACGATATGGGCATGACCGAGAACTATGTCATTCTCCATGATTTGCCGGTGATCTTTTCAGACAGCGCGATCCGCAATCGTTTGTGGCAGATCCATGTTGCGGACCAGTCCACGCGTTTCGGCGTCGTGCCGCGCAAGGGCGGTCAAGTAACATGGTTCGAGTTTCCGACCTGCTATGTCTACCACGTCATTAATAGTTGGGAGGAGGGCGACGAAGTCGTCATGGCCTCGTGCAAAATGGTTCCGAATGGATTGAAACCCGACCCGAGATATGGACCCTACGCCGCCATGGCGGACGTGCTTGCGCTTCGCGCGCAACCTTTTCTCTGGCGGATGAACATGAAGACAGGTGAGGGGCGCGAGGAACAGATCGACGATGCGGTGTCGGAGTTTCCCGTCATCAATAATGATTATGCTGGCCGCAAGGCGCGCTATTCCTATCATGTGGTTTTCGATGATTGCATCGAACAGCGCTTTTCCGCGCTTTTGAAATACGATCTCCAAACCGGAAAAAGCGAACGCCATGATTTTCCGAAAGGCGTTTTCGGATCGGAGCCTGCGTTCGCATCACGCACTGGCGCCGTTGAAGAAGATGACGGATGGCTTGTGACCTTCACGGCGGACATGAACGGAAACTCACAGGCTCATGTTATCGACGCGCGTGATTTCTCCGCGCCGCCGGTTGCGAAAGTGAAATTGCCTTGCCGTGTGCCTGCAGGCTTTCATGGCATATGGGCCCACGGCGTGTGACCTGCGCCTTGATGTAATCGATTGATTGTCAGCTTATTCCGCGGCTTGCGCGTCAACCGTTTCCTGCTCGCGCCGTTGTTCGGCGCGCGCGGCGGCGCGGCGTTTCCAGGACCGTCTCCAGCTTTTCGGCCAGAAATGCGATGAGATCGGAACGACTGTCCGCTTGAGGAACGGCTTGCGGCGGCGAACGGGCGTGGGCGTTTCCGCAGCGTCGCGATTAAGGTCGCCGAGCATGGGCTCACTGGAAGGGTCCGCAAATAACGGCGCCTCTTCTGGCGCTTGCGTTTGAGAGGCCGGTGCGTGTGCTGGCGCAGAGTTGTGCGCCGGGGCGGCGGCGGGCGCTGTGGGTTGTGGCGCGCGCGCCTCGGGCGGCTGCGCGGGTCTTTGCGGCGGCAGGGCAAGACCGCTCGGTTCGATCGGTGTGTCGGGTTCGCCGAACAAGGCTGGCGCGCCGACGCGAATGCCGGGCTGGAAATAGGCGCCGGAAGCGCCGACCGCGAGCGTGACAGGGTTGGCGAAAGCCGCGGCGGCGGCTGTCTGCGCCGCATTTTCCCGGGCGCTGCTTTCCTGAGCCCCGATTTCCTGAGCCATGGCGCGTTCAATGATGGAGGGCTTGGCGGCGTCTTCTTTTTTCAATTGTTTTTGGGCGGCGGACTGTTGTGCAGGTGCTTTTGCAGCAGGTGTAATCTCTTCGCGAGAGATGAAAACGGGTGTTCCCTTTTCGGCCGGTTCGCTGGCGTCCTGTACGTCCCCATCAGGATTAGATTGCGGCTCACCGGATTGTTGAGGAACGCTCTCCGGCTCTGGTTGGGTTTCGGGGGCATGCGTTTCGTCCGGCGTAAAGGCGCGGGTCAACATATCCTGCATATCGCGCGGCGCCGGCGCTGCGGCGTCTGCGGCCACATCCGTAATCTCGTCCGCCGGGCGTGCAGCAGCTTTCGCTTTCGCGCGCTCGATAGCGGCGGTTTTGCGCTCGGCGCGGGCTTTCGCGCGTTTGGCCAAAGCGAGGGCTTTCGCTTTTTCGCGAGCTTTGGCTTTCTTTGCATCTTCCTCCGTTTGCGCCGCGCCGGTTTGGCTTACCGCTTTTGACGGAGATGCAGGCTTGGATGCCGTGCCGGGTTGATCTGCTGCGTCGGCTTGGGCCGGCGCGTCGTATTGTGCGACGCGCTCGTTCAGCCGCTCGATCAGTGCGTCTTCTGTTGGCGCGCCATCTTTTTTTGTTTTGGCTGGCGCAGCGTCTGAAGCTTGCGCCGCCGGCGCTTCAGTGCGGAAGAGTGCGGTGAGGTTCGCCTGGCTTAACGGTTCGAGATCGAGAAGGCCGCGCACCTCGTTGATGCGATGCGGCCGGAATTCCTTGAGGGCGCCGACTTTGGCGAGATGATTGCCTTGCGCCGCCGTAAAGCCGAGACCTCGCAGCGCCGCGAGTGACGCCTGATCCTCAACGCCCACGGCGGTGATTGCGGCGTTGGCGCTGTTGGCGACGTCGAGAAGGTCGGCGATCGCCGAAAGGCCGGGCCCGCGCACGGTGCGCGCAAATCTGAGGATCGCAGAGCCGCCGGTCTTGATTTCGTCGAACGGAAACGGATCGAGAGAGCGCAACATCTCATTGGCGCGGCCGCGCACTTCGATAGCGAGGCGGGCGCCGGTCTTGGCGAGGCGTTGGAAATGGACCTGCGCCGCTTCGATGGACATATCCACTGGCGGCATCGGGCATTCGAGGGTGACGAGATCGGCTGGGAAATCATTATCGCGCAACAGTTTGGCGAAATGCGAGGTGAACGCCTCGTCGCTGAGATCCGAAAGGGCGAGATTGACCGACAGACCCGGAGGCCAGGGGCCGCGCCAGTCCATATAGGATTGCAGTGAACTCGCCAGAACATAGCGGGTGAGTTCGCTCATCCGTCCCTGGGATTCGAAAAATGAAATGAAGGCGCCAGGCGGCAACAGGCCGAGTTTGGGGTGGCGCCAGCGCACGAAGGATTCCACCCGGGCGAGGGCGCCGTTGCCGAGATCGAACACTGGTTGAAACAGGACTTCGAAGTCCTTGTTTTTCAACGCATTGTCGATATCGACATTGGAAAGCCGAACTGCCTGAGCGCCCATCCCTTAAAGCCCTTCCGCCAGCCGAAATGGCTGCGACCCCCCGGTTAACATTCCGTCCATAATCCGTGGCGCGGGTTAATTCTCGCTGAACAGAAACCGGAAGTATTCGGCGGCACACTGCGTCGATTCAGGGTGCAAGGTAAACCGCTGATTAACGGGTCTGGAAAAAGCTTAATAGTCGAACTGCTCGCGCAAAACGCGCTCTTCCAGCGACTGGCCACGGTCGAATAACAAGGTCATAGCGATATCGCGATTCTCGCGCGCCTCCACCCGGATCACGTCACGCACTTCCTGATTATCGGCCACGGCGGAGACCGGCCGCTTGTCGCTTTCCAGGGTCTCGAAGGTCACGGAGGCGTCGCGCGGCAACAGCGCGCCGCGCCAGCGCCGCGGCCGGAAGGCGCTGATCGGGGTGAGGGCGAGCATCTGGGCCGAGATCGGCAGGATCGGCCCGTGGGCTGAAAGATTATAGGCGGTGGAGCCGGCGGGCGTCGACAACAGAACGCCGTCGCAGGTCAGGCTTTCCATCCGGACCTTGCCATTGACGGAGATGCGGATGCGGGCGGACTGACGCGTTTCCCGGAACAGCGACACTTCATTGATCGCCGTCGCTGTGGACACGTCCCCGGCCATGGTCGTCGCCGTCATGACAAGGGGGTGAATGATGGTCGGCTCTGCATCGGCGATCCGCTCGGGCAACTCTTCCAGGCGGGCGTCGTTCATCATGAAACCGACCGTGCCGCGATTGATGCCGTAAAATGGTTTGCCCGTATGCATATGCGCACGCAGGACGTCGAGCATATAGCCGTCGCCGCCGACGGGGACGATCACATCGCACTTCTCGACATCGTGATTGCCGTACCGGTCTTTGAGTTCCGCCAAGGTTTCCTGCGCCGCCGGCCGGTCATGGCCGATGAAACACATTTTCACCGTTTTCGCGGTCAGCGCGCCTTCAGGCATTTGCATCACCCCAATTTGCATTACACCGGGGCTTTCGGGTTATGATGCGATACGCGCCTTGTCTGTCATTAAACGTCATGGAAGCCTATGCCTCTGGATATACCCGCAGGTCTCGATCGCGCCACTATAGTCGAAAGTTTCCGCCGCGTCAGGAAGGATAGCGAGACTTTAGCAGCGCCGCTCACGCCCGAAGACTGTCTGTTGCAATCCATGGAGGCGGCGAGCCCTGCAAAGTGGAACCTCGCTCATACAAGCTGGTTTTTCGAAACTTTCATTCTGGCGCCGCATGCGCCTTCTTATGAACAGTTTCACCAGGATTTCAGTTATCTCTTCAACTCCTATTACAACGGCGTCGGCGACCGGCATCCCCGCGATATTCGCGGACTCGTCTCGCGCCCATCGCTGGATATGGTTTACGCCTACCGCAAGCATGTGAACGAGGCGTTGACCGCTTTCATAGAAAACGCGGATGAAAAACAGCTTCTCGATGTCGCCGGGCTTCTGGTGCTCGGCTTCGCCCATGAAGAGCAGCATCAGGAATTGCTGCTGACGGATTTGCAGCACGCTATGTCGTTCAATCCGACAAAGCCGGCCATCTATGAGGATGCGGGCGAGTCTGAACAAGTTGTGGCGCCGGAGATGCGCTGGCGGCGGATGGAAGGCGGCTTGTGCGACATTGGCTGGGATGGCGGCGGTTTCGCCTTCGATAATGAAGGCCCGCGCCACAAAATTTATTTGCATCCGTTTGAGCTTGCGAACCGTCCGGTCACCAACGCCGAGTTCATCGCCTTTATTGAAGATGGCGGATATGAAACGCCCGATCATTGGCTTTCCGATGGCTGGGACAGGGTGCGGATAGAAGAATGGCGCGCGCCGCTCTACTGGCGCAAGGTCGACGGACTCTGGCTGCAATATTCGCTGTTCGGTGAGCGCGAAATTAATCCGCATGCCCCGGTTTGCCATGTGAGCCATTACGAAGCGGCGGCCTATGCCAGTTGGGCCGGGGCGCGGCTTCCGACCGAAGTCGAATGGGAGGCGGCGGCGTCGCTGTTCCCAACCAAAGGGCGGTTTCTGGAGGCGGGCGTTCCGCGTCCGCCGGCGCCTGCGCCCCAGCCCGAAGGCGATGAGCTGTTGCAGCTCTTCGGCGATGTCTGGGAATGGACCGCGAGCGCGTATCTTCCCTATCCGGGGTTCGCAGTCGCGGACGGCGCGGTGGGCGAATATAATGGCAAGTTCATGTCCGGGCAGATGGTGCTGAAAGGCGGGTCCTGCGCATCGCCCGCAGGACATTTGCGTGTCTCCTACCGGAACTTCTTTCCGCCGGATGCGCGCTGGCAGTATTCCGGCTTCCGTCTGGCGCGCGATATAAACTGATCTCAATCATGGCGCCGTGCGGGCTGTTCCCATATGATCGCCTCCAGAAAAAAGACTTGGAGGATCGGTCATGACAGCACAGATGAAAGCCCCGACAGGGATCGACAAAGCCCCCGGTTTCAATATTCCCGATCCGCTCGACCTGCCGACGCTGAAAGGCAAGGTCAGCGACGAGGAATGGAAGCTGCGCTGCGATCTTGCGGCGACTTACCGTCTTGCGTCGATCTATGGCTGGACCGATCTGATCTTCACCCATTTTTCCGTGCGCTGCCCCGATGAAGACGGCAAGGCGCGGTTCCTGATCAATCCTTATGGCGTTCTGTTTGACGAGATGACGGCGTCGTCGCTCGTTAAGGTCGATGTGGACGGTCAGGTCGTCGGCGACACGCCTTATTTCTCAAATCCGGCGGGCTTCACGATTCACTCGGCGGTGCATATGGCGCGCGAAGACGCCCACGCGGTCCTGCACATTCATTCGCCCTATGGTGTCGCCGTTTCGGCGCAGCAGGATGGCCTCAAACGCCTGACGCAATTCGCCATGGTGGTGCATGACGACATCGCCTATCACGACTATGAGGGGATCGCGCTTGACCATGACGAGCGCGAGCGCCTTGTCGCCGATATGGGCGCTCATCATTTCATGATTTTGCGCAATCACGGCACGCTGACTGTAGGCGCCAATTGCGCGACTGCGTTCCTTCGGATGTATTTCCTTGAGCAGGCCTGCAAGGCGCAGATCCTGGCGCAATCGGACACCAAACCGCCGCGCGAGGAAAGTGCGGAAATGAGCGCGCGGGTGATGCAGCAGGGCTCGCCAGCCTTTGTGCCCGGCCTCGGCGATAATCTCGCCTGGCCCGGATTGCTCCGCAGGCTGAACAGAATGAATCCGGGTTACGACGTTTAGCGGCTTACTTCAGCGTTTTCAGATACGCGATAATGTCGGCGCGCTTTTCGGCGTCGCGCTGGCCCACATAGGCCATGCGGTTGCCGCGCATGAAGGCTTGCGGATTCTCGATAAAGGAGTTGAGGTTTTCTTCGGTCCAGACGACGTCTGCGTCCGTGAACGCCTTGGAATAAGCGAACCCGTCCGCCTTTCCGGCGCTGCGCCCGACAACCCCGAACAGATTGGGGCCGACTCGATTGGGATCGCCTTCCTTGGCCGTGTGGCAGATCGCACATTCGTTAAAAAGCTTGCGCCCGCGCTCCTCTGGCGTCGTCGTCGGCGCTGCGGCGGGGGCTGGGCCGGGGGCGGCGGCGGCCGGCGCGGCGGTCTCGCCCGATCCCGCGCTTTCGCTCTCAGCCCCGCAGGCGGAAAGGGTCAAGGCGGCTGTGATCGCAGCCGCCTTGGCGGCGAGGGTGAGGGCGGTGTATTTCATGAGGGACTCCCGGGACTTGAATCATACCTCTATACCCTCTAGTCAGGCGGCGTCCAATCCGGTATCGGTGCGGCCAATGCCCCTATAGCTCAGCTGGTAGAGCAACTGATTTGTAATCAGTAGGTCGTTCGTTCGAGTCGGACTGGGGGCACCATCTCTCATAAGAAAAAGGGGCCGACCCGAAGGCCGGCCCAGCGACAAGAGAAACCCGTATTGCCGCTTATGGGTGTGAACAGCATCGGCGCGGGGTTTGTTCCCTTTTATTTCTGCGACGCCTTGCTGCGCGAGATTACTGGGTCAGGGCGCGCAACATCCATGCGGTTTTTTCGTGCGTTTGAATGCGCACAGTAAGGAGGTCAGCGCTCGCCGCGTCGCCGGCGCCTTCCGCGGTTTCCAGACCATTACGGGCGCGTTTGATTAGCGTTTCATGGTCCGACAACAGCCGCTCAATCATGTCGGCCGCTTTCGGCGGCGCCGTGTCCGCGTTTTCAATGGCCGACAGTTCCGCGAATTGTTTGCCTGATGTGGGCGCGAAGACGCCAAGGGCGCGGACGCGCTCTGCAATCTCGTCGAGGGCTTCCCACATTTCACGGTACTGTTCTTCGAACATGACGTGCAGCGTCTGGAATTGCGGCCCCGTCACGTTCCAGTGATAGGCGTGGGTTTTCATGTATAGCGAATAGGTGTCTGCGAGGGTTTCGTTCAACGCCTGCGCGACAGAGTTGCGTGCATTTTCTTCGATGCCGATATCAACTTTCATGGGGTGGTTTCTCCTCTGTTTTCTTGCTTCACAGAAGAGATAGGAAGCCCCTCACGAACAATCAAATTGATAATATCAAAATGATTGTTCGGATTTTTCGATGGAACTTTTGCGGTTGAAGGAGCCTATTTTAGAGATGCGCAAAATCTCTGAATCCGGGTGCACGCCTCGCGCATATCGTCGATAGAGGCGGCGTAGGAAACCCGGAAAAAAGGCGCCAGGCCGAAGGCCGCGCCGAAGACCGCAGAGACGCCTTCCGCCTTAATGAGTTCTGTCGTGAAGTCCTCATCGCTGGCGATTTTGGCGCCGTTCGGCGTCGTTTTGCCAATGGCGCCGGCGCAGGACGGATAGACATAGAACGCCCCTTCGGGCTTGGCGCAGGAAATTCCTTCCGCCTCGTTTAGCATGTCGACAACAAGGTTGCGGCGCTCCTTGAACGCGTTGTTGCGCTCGATCAGGAATGACTGGTCCCCATTTAGCGCGGCGACGCTGGCATATTGCGTAATGGAGCAGGGGTTCGAGGTCGATTGCGACATCACTTTCGCCATCGCCTTGATCAGACCCTGCGGCCCGCCTGCATAGCCGAGACGCCAGCCGGTCATGGCGTAGGCTTTCGAAACGCCGTTGATTGTCAGTGTGCGGTCAAAAAGCCCGGGTTCAATCTGCGCAGGCGTCGTGAAGTCAAAATCGTCATAAACGATATGCTCATACATATCGTCTGACATGATCCACACATGGGGGTGGCGAATCAAAACGTCGGTGAGCGCTTTGACTTCCTCGCGCGTATAGGCGGCTCCGGTCGGGTTGGACGGCGAGTTGAAGACGAACCATTTCGTCTTTGGCGTGATGGCGCGTTCGAGATCTTCAGGCGTCAGTTTGAAATTGCGCGCTTGCGTTGTCGGGACGATGACCGGCTTGCCGCCGGCGAGCAGCGCCATATCCGGATAGGAAACCCAATAGGGCGCCGGAATAATGACTTCATCGCCGGGGTTCAGCGTTGCAACGAAGGCGTTGTAAAGAACCGCCTTGCCGCCTGGCGCCACATTGATCTGGCCGATCTCGTAACGGAGGTCGTTGTCGCGCTTGAACTTGGCGACGATCGCTTCTTTAAGTTCGGGAATGCCGTCGACCGCCGTGTATTTGGTTTTACCGTCGCGGATCGCCTTGATGGCCGCTTCCTTGACGAAGTCGGGCGTGTCGAAATCCGGTTCGCCCGCGCCGAGTGAAATAACGTCGCGGCCCTGCGCTTTTAGGTCGCGCGCCATTTGCGTTGCGGCGAGAGTCGGGGAGGGTTTGATGCGCTGAAGCGCGGTCGACGACTGAAAGCTGGTCATGGCTGTTTCCAAGGCTGATGCGGGGGCTGTTTAGCGCTTTGTTGCGACGCAAACCAATGATTTTTGACCGCTTTTCAAACGCCAATTGCCGCGCCCGTAGGATGGCTAACATTAAGGATAGCTTTGGCGCCTTTTTCAGCATTCACCGGCGCTGTGTCTGTTAACCCCTTCATCGCAAGGCGGTTTTCACCAGTCTGGGGAAAAGCCTTGAAAAACAGTCAGCCCGCAACTTTTATTTTGCGCCGGGCTGCGAATGTGATTTCATAGGGCAAAGCGGGGGAACGAGGGAGAGCTTATGATCGCGGAGCTCCAGACCGCCATTTCGAAAGTTCCCAGCCGCAAGGCCCAGTTGAAAGGGCTGACGCAGGTTGAGGCGGTTAAAATCAAAGTCGAAAGAGCCGCGCTTTTATTTCGCGGCGCGCCGACCGCCGTTATCGCCAGCAGTTTGAACGCATTGATTACCCTGGCTGTCGCGTGGCGCGCCGTTGATCATCCGGTCCTGTTTACATGGGTGAGCATTGTCATCGGCATCGCTGTTTTGCGCGCCGGATTGTGGTTGCATTATCGCATGGGCGGCGTTGGCGCGCGGCACTTGTCGAATTTCGCAAAGCTACATGTCTTGTTCATGGCCATGAACGGTATGGCGTGGGGAGCGCTTGCGCCGATATTCGCCGTACACGGCGTTATCGACCACGCTTTCCTTCCCTTTGTCATCGCCGGGATGACGGCGGCGGCGATAGTCTCCGCTGGGGCATCCTGGCGCGCGGTGCTTGCATTCAATATTCCCGCGCTCGCGCCGCTGGCGGCGACCTACGCCTATACATCAAGCGCCAACGGGCTGGCGATCGCAGGCGTTGTCCTCCTTTATGGCGCAGCGACCGCTTATCTCGCATTTGTAACCCAGCGCATGATCGATCGTTCAATCCTGTTGCACACGAAAAACGAAAAATTGCTGACGGCGCTGCGCCGCAGGGTGGATACTGCACACACAGCCGAACAGCGCTTTCGCGCGCTGGTGGAATCCTCGCTTGACGTCACGCTGATCTTTTCGCCTGAGGGTAAAGTCGTCTACGCCAGTCCGTCGGCGGAAAAGGCGTTCGGGGCGCCGGCCTATATGATGCTGGGGCGCATGACCAAAAACATTGTTCATCCCGACGACATGCCGCTATTCCGCGCTGTGGGGGAAAAGTCGCTCTCGCAATTGGGCGAGGGCATGGCGCTGCCCCATGTGTGCATGCGTTCGGGCGAGGGCGGCGAGTATGTGGCGCTTTCAGGCCGGCTCACCAACATGCTCTATGTGCCCGGCGTTGAGGGCTTTGTCTTCACCGGCGGGCGCCTGAAGGAAAAGGCCGCGCGCCGTCATCATATCCACGCAGCCGAATAACAGCGCTTCTTTCTTGCCTCCATGGGCGATCATGCGCATTAGTGCGGGCGGGCGCCGTCGGGTCGCGCCCCTGCAGCAAGGGTGATGGATGAGCGTGCTGGAAGGCGTCAGAATTGTCGAATTTGAAGGGCTGGGGCCGGGACCCTTCTGCGGCATGCTGCTGGCCGATCTCGGCGCAGATGTCATCCTGATCGAACGCAAGGGCGGCGCAGATGCGGGCGCGGTATGCCTCGTTCGCCTGGCTTTCCAGCGACTCATCCGCCGCCATCGGGGCAGGAGAGGCGCATTGCATCTGATAACTGTCGGCAAGACCTGCGTTCACACATTCACCGATATCCCATCCCGGCGGTATGTCGTTCAGGTCCACGCTCTTCCATTTCGGGTGGCCGACCTCTTGCAACTGGCGGAAATTTGTAAGGATCAGGTGCGACATGTCCGACACCGCCTTGCAGCTCAGCCTGTGATACTCGTTCTTTTTCGCGTT
>JAUHYK010000091.1 GCA_030426465.1 Alphaproteobacteria bacterium | reverse complement strand
CACGAAGTGGTCCTCGAAGGAGGCCACGAGCTCGGGGCGGTACATGTCGGCCTCGCCCCACTCCTCGGCGTAGAGGGCCATGACCATGCCGGCGGTGTACTCGTGCATGCCGCGGAAGGCGGTGCGACACAGGACCTGCTCGCCCGGCTGGACGCTCGCGATGCCCTCGGGCGCGTCCGGGCCGCCCCACACCCGCCTGGCGATGACCTTCTCGACGGCGGCAACCTCAATGACACGCTGCGGTCCGGCGCCGGCGACGACATTCTTTATGGCGGCAATGACGATGACAGCCTGATCGGCGGGACGGGGAACGATACGCTGATCGGCGGCGAGGGAGATGACACGCTGGCGGGCAATGGCGATGACGACCTCTTCGTGTTCAATCCGGGCGAGGGCCAGGATTTGATCACGGGCTTCCAGGCGGGCGCGGCTACGGATGACGTGATTGAGCTTTCAGGCTTTGGGGCGGGCCTCGACGAGTTCTCCGAAGTGATCGCGGCGGCTTCCGATGTCGGCGGCGACGCCGTGATCGACCTTGGCGGCGGCAACGCCGTCACCATCCAGGGCGTCGCCGTTGCTGACCTGCACAGCGACGACTTCTTGTTTAGCTAAACACGATGTTTGCTAGCAGCGGCCGCTTCCGAAAACCGTCGGCGCTTGGCCTTCGGGTCGTATCCGGGGCGGCTTCATAACAATGTTATAATAGGAGGCTGTACTGAAATAATTCGCAAAAGCGAGAAGAGTGCGCGCAAAAAGAACGCTTCAAATACGAAGAGTGTAAACCGTTTTGTCTTCGCCGTTTTTGTGGATATTGTGAATCCGGTCTTCGGGTTCTTTGAGGCTATTTCGAGAACCCGTATCAGTAACTTATAGGGTGAGTAAGGTAAGGCATGGCTGTATTTTTCGTAACGACACTAAGTGACGAGCCTTTCACCGGTAGCGAGACAATCGGCGTTCCAGACGGCGGCGGGCTTTCTTTGCGTGAAGCGTTAGGCCTTAGCGGAGCCGGTGATATTGTTCGTTACAATAGTGGGCTCGCCGGAGGGACTTCGGTTCTATCATTCTCATCAGTCAATATTGATCATAGCGTTACGGTAGATGGCGACACCAATAATGATGGCGCAACTGACATAACTGTTCAAAGCGATGCGCCTATACTGTCGCTCGCATCATCGGGAATTGTGTTCATCAATGATGGTGTGCGTTTTCTGATGGACAAAAGCGGCGGAGGCTCGGGCTCTAATAACGCCATCCTCGCCACACGCGACAATATCACCTTCACCAATGGCGGTGAGATTGAGACCATCGGTGACACCAGCGGCGGCCTGCAAGACAGAACAGTTGGCGTTTATTTCTCCGGCGAAGAGTTCTCCTTTGTAAATCAGTCAAACGGATCTGTTGTTTCTGCGGGACATTATGCCATTACCAGTGGTTATAATGATGCAGGCTATAATCCAACGGGCACCAGCATAACAAATCATGGCTTGCTACAGTCGTCCGATGACGTCATCAGGATTAGCCAGGGGTCGGTCCTGAACACTGGCATCATCCAAACAACTGGCGCCGCTGCATATGGTCCAATGTCGGCGGGCAGAAACCCGGACGGGATTAGCGCGTTCGGCGACTTTGATCCGGCTTATGATATTCCGTTGTCAGGCCTGTTTGAAATCACCAATACGGCAAGTGGACTTATTGAAGGCTTACGTGCGGGTGTTTACCTGAATGGCGGTGGAACGGTTGACAATGCCGGGCGCATAACTGCGCAAGATGCGGCGATACTCGTTCAAGGCGCGGGTCAGGATTCGGAAACGACAGTGTCGATCCTTAACTCGGGGCTGATCGAAAGCACAGGTGCGCCAACCTTTCTTGACGACCGGGACGCCGCGGCTGTCGCTCTCGAGGAAAGTCTTGGCCTTATTGGCGCCTCGATCACCAATAGCGGCGTCATTCAAAGCGCCAATAAAGCAATCAACAGCTTTGTGGGCGTAACACTGGTCAATGAAGCATCAGGCTCCATTATCAGCGATACCGACGGTTCAAATGATGACGCAATTGCATTTCACGGCGCTGATTATGCTGAATTTGGACTATCTGCCAACGTCGCTTTCCCAACTATTGGCATTGGTTTCCCAATTATCAGCGCGCAAGATGTGACCGTGGTCGGCACCGGGGAAATAGAAACCCCGGTCGGCACCTACAGTATATTAAGCGCTCAGGCGCCTTCAGCTACGCTTTTCGGTAGAGATTCGATTGATGCGCCTTTAGTTATGGCGCTGATCGATTTCGCTGCGACGCAGTCAACGGGCAATATAGTTTTCCAGACGGACGGCAGTGGCGCCTACATTTTTCCCGACGAGATTGAAGTTCCAATCACGGGGTATGGCGTCGTCACTCTCAAGTGGCTGGGCGCCCAGAATTTCGCCGTTGAAGACGCTTTCGGCGAGTCGGTTTACCTCCTGCCATCAGGTCTCGAGCTGGCTGATAATATTGAAAATGCAGGTCTCATTGAAGGCGACGTTCTGACCGGAGCCGGCGAGGATGTGGTCATCAATAATGGCCAAATTGTCGGACTGGTTGACCTTGGTGAGGATGATGACGTGTTTGATGGCGCTGGCGCATTTTTTGCGCAAAGTGTCACTGGTGGCGCGGGCGCGGATAGTATTGATGGCGGTGCAAGGAACGACAACCTTTCCGGCGGCGATGGTGATGATACGTTGGATGGCGCCGGCGGGCACGACACGCTGCGCGGCGGCGACGGCAATGATCTGCTTTATGGCGGCGTTGGCGCTGACGAATTGCGCGGAGAGCTTGGTGATGACGATATAAATGCGGGCGGCGGGGCCGATACAGTCTTTGCCGGTTTCGGCGATGATTCTGTTAATGGCGGGGTCGGCGCGGACTATGTGACGGGCGGGGCCGGTCAGGACGTGCTTGACGGCGGCAATGGCGACGACACGGTGATCGGCGGCGACGGGAACGACAAGGTGATTGGCGGGGCCGGGTATGACAGCCTGTCGGGCGGCGACGGGAACGACACGCTCGACGGCGGTAATCTTGAAGACACGCTCCGTGGTCTGAACGATGACGACGTAATGTTCGGCGGCAATGACGAGGATTATCTTTCGGGCGGTCTTGGCGACGACACCATGGATGGCGGCGGCGGGCATGACACGCTGATCGGCGGATCGGGGAACGACTCTATCTTCGGCGGGACGGGCCATGACTACGTGACCGGCGGCGCCGGCGCCGACTCGCTGGATGGCGGCAATGGCAACGACACGGTGATCGGCGGCAATGACGACGATACGCTTTTTGGCGGGGCCGGGACGGACAGCATCACCGGCGGCGGCGGCGATGATTATCTCGACGGCGGCAATCTCGCCGACACGCTGAGAGGCCAGAGTGGCGATGACATCATCTATGGCGGCAATGATGACGATCTGATCTATGGCGGAAACGGCAATGACACGCTGATCGGCGGCGATGGCGCTGACACGCTCTACGGCAATGCCGGCGATGACCGAATTGTCTTCACCGATCTTGCGGATGTGGTTGACGGCGGCGCGGGCAATGACACGCTGGCGATTGAGGAGCCGACTGCGACGGCGTTCTCCTATGAATTCGGCGGCGCTGCGCCTGTCGTCCGTATCGTCGTCGATGCGACGGAAGTCGATACGTTCGGGTTCGAGTTTATTGAGACTGCTGACGCCACATTCCGTCTGCAAGTAGGAACCATCAATGCAGAGGTGATCCAGGCCGATGCTGCGGGGTCATTTATCGTTGCGGGAGGCGGTAATGACATTATCCAGTGCCTGGGGGGAAACGATCAAGTTGACGCGGGTACAGGCGACGACAGCGTGACCGGGGCCGGCGGTGATGACACCATCAGCGGGTATGGCGGCGCTGATACGCTCAGAGGCGGCAGCGGCGACGACGATCTCCTTGGTTTCGACGGCAATGACAGCCTGGTCGGCGATTCCGGCAACGACACGCTTGCTGGCCATAATGGCGATGACTTTCTATTGGGCGGCGCCGACAATGACGATCTCTATGGGCTTGCGGATAATGATACGCTGTTGGGCGATATTGGCGATGACCGCCTCTATGGCGGCGATGGCCATGATTCTCTGGATGGCGGGGCCGGCGCTGACATTGTCATCGGCGATGAGGGCAATGACACGCTTAAGGGCGGTTTGGGCGACGACACGATGGGCGGCGGCGGCGGCGACGATTTGTTTGTGATCGCTGTTGGCGACGGCGCCGATTGGATTAGCGGTTTTGCCGCGGGCGCCGCGACGGATGACGTGATTGAGCTTTCAGGCTTTGGCGCGGGCCTCGACGAGTTCTCCGAAGTGATCGCGGCGGCTTCCGATGTCGGCGGCGACGCCGTGATCGACCTTGGCGGCGGCCAGACCATCACTCTTGCCGGCGTCGCCGTTGCAGACCTGCACAGCGACGACTTCTTGTTTAGCTGATGAGAACGCAGGGCCGTGGGCGGCCCGATAGGTAGAGTGTTGAAACCTCTGGGAACTGGATTTCACCCGAGATGAGGGGGCGTTTTGACGCTGCGAGCGCCGAAAACGACGCAATATCAAGGAGAGAAGGGAAAAAACTTGCCCGGCGGGTTCCCGGAAATATGATGAATTTCCCCAACCCAAGCAATGTAAGAAAATGCGATGACTTCCGCGGCGGGAAACAAAATCTGGCGCTTCGGCTCTGTTGAGTTTGACGAGCGGGCGGTGACTGTCAGGGCGGCTGGGTCATCCACTGCGCTGGACCGCTCCAGCGCCTCCATTCTTTCCGCTTTACTCGCCGCGCAAGGCGAGGCGGTTTCGAAAGACCGGCTTCTTGAAATTGGCTGGCCCGGCAGGGTTGTGCATGAAAACTCGCTGGCCAAGGCGGTCGGCCGGTTGCGCAAGGCGCTTGGAGCCGACGCTGAAAATCTCAAGGCGATTTACGGCGCTGGCTATTGTCTCTCGGTTGATGCGGAACTGGCCGATCCTTCCATCTCGTTGTCACTTCCACGAAAACGGCGGGTGCTCTTGCCGTTCGCCGCCGCTGCGGTTGTCGGCGTCGGCGCGATCGCCGCCATGCTGGCCGTGCCGGGCGCCGGGCCAGCCGACGAGGAGACGCCGCTTATCGTCAGTGAGCCGGAGGGGATGATTGGCCGTATTTTGTGGGTGGATGATCATCCGGAAAACAATGTCACGGAAAAACGCGCTTTCGAGGCGCAAAAAATAGCCGTCTACACCGTCGCCACGACTGATGAGGCGCTGACCCTTTTGTCGATGTACCCGCATTATGATGCGGTGATTTCCGACATGGGCCGGTCTGGCGACCCCCTGGCCGGATTCAAACTACTGGAGCAGATGCGCGCGCGAGAAGATGGCACGCCATTCTACCTTTATACATTTATGTCGTCGGACGCACAGCGTGCGCTGCTTGCCGACAAGGGCGGGCAAGGCGCCGCTGAAACCAGAGAAGACCTCTATGGATTCATTCTTCCGCTGATGGATCAAAAGATAGCAGAGCGTTGATCCTCGTCGGCGAAGGGTTGGTCGGCGCCCCTACCGGACTGCTGGCGCCATGTTTAAAAATACGGGCAACCCACTGTTTTGCAAGGATTTCAGAATCTTTCAGATTTTGCCGGGACTATTTCAGAATCTTTCAGGATTGCAGGAAAGACCCGGCGACGGGCTTCCGCCAATTTGTCCGTGCTGAGGGACGCAATTGGGAGAGATCTGCCGTGAATGGTGGCCCGGCGCCGGCTTTTTCGGCGCGGGTGCGGCAGTGCGGGGGACCCTCAGTCAACGACAACATCGGACGCCGAGGCTTTCTTGGCGTCCGATGGGGTCCGTCCGCGTGTGGGAGGCGGTACTCTTCAACTCCGCAGTGTTGGCGCTAGGGCGAGGATTTGCACGTCGACATCCATGCCGATGAACGCATCGCTTGCGCCATGGAACGATCCATCGAGCGGGATGGCTTGAGAGGGTGTTCTGGCGACGCCAGTGCGGATGAGATTGCCGGAGGCGATCAGTCCGTTGGTCGGATCGAACTCGATCCAGCCGGCGCCGGGCAGGAAAACCTGCACCCAGGCATGCGTGGCCCCGGTTCCCTGGAGCGCGCCGTTCTGGCTTGCAATTGGATCATATAAATAACCGGTGACGAAGCGCGCAGCGAATCCGAGCTGGCGCACAGCCTCTATCATCAAGGTCGCAAAGTCTCGGCAGGAGCCGGCGCCAAGCTCCAGTGTTTGCCGCGGCGTCTGAATGCCCGGTTCTTCCCGGCGTTTGTAAGCCAGTGATTTGTGTATGGTGTTGTTGATTGTGGTCAAAACCGTCCATGTGTCGTCGCCGGCGGCGCGCGCCAGCTTGTTCGCCCATTCGTTCACCGCTGCATCCGGGTGATCATATTCAGGCCGGATCAACGCAAGCAGATCAGGAATTTGTTCTTTCGGATAGTTAAACGGATAATGTTGGGCGGAAGCGGAGATCGGGAATACAGGCACGTCAACGCTGCTGCGCACGACATTGAAAACGCAGGTGATCTCCAGACAGTCCGAAGGCGGAGCACTATCGAAATTCATGATGACTTTTGAGTTCGAAAACACATCATGGAGCCAGTGATGAACTGAAACCGGATTGGTGTTGATTTCAAAAGCCGTCAGCCGCAAATCGTTGCTTTCATGCGGACGAAACATCGCGCGATGTGGTCCGAAGGTGACCGGCTTTGCGTAGCGATAACGGGTGACATGCCTGACCTGCCAGAGGTCAGTGCTGACGGTGAATTGCGGAACGCTCATAACCGGTTGCTATAAGTTATTTTCATGACCGTACAAGTAAGCACGGTCTTCAGGTTTGTTAACCAGCGAAACCCTTGTTTAGCCTCAGGCCGGGGAGAAATAGCGGTCGGTGACAGCTATGGCGAGGGCGATAATCTCCTGCTGGACCTGGTCCAGATAGCGGTGGAGGGTGCGCCCGGAGAGGCGCGCCGGCGGGGTTTCCAGCCGCTCCGTGAGGGCGGCCCCGGCGCGTTTGATATCCTGTCCGGCGCCGGCGTCGAAATCCTCATTGAGCCTATGGATCTGGTAAAGCGCGGTATTCGCCGCATTCGTGACTGAGAATGACAGCCACGGATCGCAGAGCAGGAAGGTCGCCGCGTCCGCCGGGTCGGCGTTGAAAGAATAACGCCGCTGAAAGGCATGGTAGCCAGAGGCCGAGCGCAACAGCGTATTCCACCAGGCGACATCCGGCGGCGCCGCCTGATCGTCGTCATCCCGGTCGAAACGGAAATATTTGATGTCGATAAGACGCGTCACCTGGTCGGCCCGCTCCAGCGCGGCGCCAAGCTGGTTGAAACGCCAGACCTCGTCGCGATAGCTGGTCGACTCCATCACACCGCGAAATGTGAAACAGCTCTCGCGAATGTTCATGCATATTTCTGAAAGCTTGGAGAGGGCGAAGCGGCGCCGCTGCAGCGTAGTAATGCTGTTATGAAAAACGGAGACATGCCGCCAGCTTTCCGTGGAAAGAATATGCCGTAAAGAGCGTGCGTTTTCCTTCGCCATATGCGCGGCGAAGGAAATAGAGTTCGGATTTTCCCTGTCGGACAGATAAAAATTCGCGACATTGAGTGCGGTGAGGGGCTTGCCGCGTTTCATGAAATCGTCTGTGTCGGCAAAGACATTCAGGATCGGCGCCCAGGCGTCATCTGAATCCTGATCGGCGGCGAAGCTTTCCGTCACCATCAGCAAGCGGGACAGGCTTTCAATCCGCTCCATATAGCGGCCAAGCCAGAATGCGTTTTCGGCGTAACGTGCTAGCAGCATTAGCGTAAGACCCAGGTGTCTTTGGAGCCGCCCCCTTGGGAGGAATTGACGATGATCGAGCCTTCGCGCATGGCGACCCGCGTCAGTCCCCCCGGCAGAACCCAGCTTTCCTTGCCGGTCAGCACAAAGGGCCGAAGATCAACATGGCGCGCGCGCAGACCATTCTTGGTCAGGGTCGGCGACACCGAGAGCTGGATCATGGGTTGGGCGATATAGTTTTTCGGATTCTTCTTGATGGCGCGGCGCGCGCCGGCGATTTCCGCCTTGGTCGCTTTTGGACCGACGACAATGCCATAGCCGCCGGACTCGCCTACCGGTTTGACGACGAGCTCCTCAAGATGGTCGAGCACGTAAGCAAGATCGTCTTTCTCACGACAGATATAAGTCTCCACATTGTTGAGGATCGTGTCTTCATCGAGGTAATATTTGATGATGCGCGGCATATAGGCGTAGACAGCTTTGTCGTCAGCAACGCCGGCGCCGACAGCATTGGCGATCGAGACTTTACCGGCTTTCAGTGAGCGCATGATGCCGGGAACGCCAAGCATCGAATCCTTGCGGAACACTTCCGGGTCGAGAAACTCGTCGTCGATACGGCGATAGATCATATGTACGCGTTCAAGACCGGAGATCGTCTTCATGAAGACACGGTCTTCCTCATCGACGATGAGATCGCGCCCCTCAACAAGGGGAACGCCCATTTCGCGCGCAAGGAACACATGTTCAAAATACGCGGAATTGAAGACGCCGGGCGTCAAAAGAACAATTCGCGGGTTTTGAACCCGGGTGGGCGCGGTCTCGTGCAAGGTTTCCCGCAAGCGCTGGCCGTAATTGGAGACCGGCTCGATTTTCACGCCCTCCATCAGGTCGGGAAAGGAGCGCATCATCAAATGCCGGTTTTCGATCACATAGGACACACCTGAAGGAGACCGGCAGTTGTCCTCAAGGACCAGAAAATCGCCGCTTTCATCGCGGATCAGGTCGACACCGCTGATATGGGTAAAGGTGTTGTGGGGCAGCTTGACGCCCACCATTTCCTTGCGGAAATTCTTGTTGCCCGTCACCAGCGCACGGGGAATGATCTTGTCTTTGATGATCTGCTGCTTGCCGTAGATATCGGCGAGAAATGCATTGAGCGCGGAGACGCGCTGAATGCACCCGCGCTCGATCTTGCTCCAGTCCGCTTTTGTAATGCGGCGCGGGATCGGATCGAAGGGCAGAATGCGGTCAATGGCGCCCGCGTCCGAATAGACGGTGAAGGTGATGCCAAGATTGTGCAACTCTCGTTCAGCGGCGCTATTTCGCTGATTCAAAGTGCGGATGTTGTATTGTGATAACCGTTTCGCAAGCGGATTGGCGTTGCCGGTTGGAGATTTGGCGTCTGCCTGTCCAAAAAGTTCGCAATAATTGCCGCCGGCGTCATAACCGGCGAAGGGATTTGCTTTCGCCATAGGCTCTCTAGATAATCTATTGATCTAAATAACGCAATCGGGCGCAGATAGTTCGCTTCCTTTAGACGGAAGACAATAAAGGCCATGGCGGGGAGAACGCCATGGCCCATACTCAAGGCAGGATATGATACTCATCCTGCCTGCCGTCGTGTGCTTGTGCGATGCTGCGCAGATATAAAGGAATTTCCGACCCCTCAACGCAGCATCTGTCCGCTTCCTGTAAGGGAGGCTAGAACGATGCGGAAATAGCAAAGACCGCCGCTGCGTCCCCGATGCCGTACCGATAGCCGGAGTTGATAAGTGAATATGAAGCGGCTTCCGATTCAGAGATGTCGGTATCGACATAGGTCGCGGAAATCGCAATTGGACCCCAGGGCAGATCATAGGAAACGCCTAGCGACCAATCGAGATAGGTGCCGGTGGGTGAGGGCACCCAGCCATTCGGGCCTGTCGCCGGGTTGCCGTCCGTATACCCAAGATGTGCGCTCACGGAGACTGGCGAGTCGGCGATTGTTACGCCTGCGTCGCCATAAACATAGATATTGTCCTGCTTGACGTTGTTCAGTGACAAGGCGTCCTGTTTGAAGGCGTAATTGGCGCCCACGGCGAGGTCCAGCGGGCCAACGGTCTTGGCGACAGATCCGTAAATCTCGCCATAGCTCGTGCGGTCAAGCCCCCCCGGAAACAGGTACCACACAACGCCGACGTCAACGCCGAAGTCGCTGATATCTGTGGCGTATCCGCCATAAATATCGAGTTCAAGGTTTGATCCGCCGAACGTCCCCCAGCCTGCGAGGTTGGACGCCCAAGTGCCCACATAAAAGCCGCTTTCATGCGCAGCGTCGAAACCGCCTTGAAGCGCTAGATCTTCTTCGGTTTGTGAGACGCCCCGGAAACGGTAGTCCGAAGTCAACGTCACATTCGCCGAGAACGAAATCGGACCTTCGGATTCATCCTGTGCGAGCGCGGCGCCTGAGATGCCGCATGTCGTGATCAGTGCGACGGCGGCGCTCGAAAGTTTCAGAAATGACCTCATTTTTATCTCCTCTTTACGCGATTACGGCGCGACTATACTGGCCGCGACCCCCCGCCTGTTCTTGCTGTTATCTTGCGCAAAGAACTATTCCCGCACCGGTGGGTGGGCGGTCCTCTGCAATTCACACTTACGACGCACACGGACTAGTGAACGTCACTCGCATTTGAAGCTTGTCTGTATCTGCTGCGACGCACAATAATAAATTTGTTAAAATGGGCATCTACAGCGAAAAAAGCAGGAAAAATTCCGCAATAAGGAGGTATAAACCATTAAAATGGCAGAAAATGCTAATATAGGGGAAAAAATTTCGCTAGTGCAGCAGATTGCCGTTGCGTCGCAACTTTCTGATTGTTAGCGTTACTGCAGAATCGACGCCGATGCGATTCTTTTCTCTGTGATCGCGCGAGCGCCGGCGAAAAACAAAACAAAAGAGGCTGACAGATGAAATACATAATCGCTGTAGTGAAGCCGCACCGCGTCGAAGAGATCAGGACCGCCCTGACTTCGATCGGCGTCGAGGGCATGACCGTGTCCGATGTCAAAGGTTTCGGGCGTCAAAAGGGGCACAGCGAAGTTTATCGCGGCGCGGAGTATCGCGTCGACTTCGTACCGAAAGTTAAACTCGAAATCGCCGTTGAGGCGAGCCAGGCGGCGAAAGTCGTCGAAACAATCCGGGACGCAGCGAAAACAGATCGCATCGGCGACGGCAAGATTTTCGTTCTTAATCTGGAAGACGCAGTGCGCGTGCGCACCGGCGAAAGCGGCGCGGCAGCGCTATAATCACGAGCGGGAACATCATCATGAAAAACAAAAATACTATAGCCGTTGCAACGGCGGCGCTCATTGCTTTTGGCGCGTCTCAGGGGTTTGCGCAGGAGGCTGCGGAAGCTGCCGCACCAGCGCCGGCATCCGATACATCAGTCTTTGTCTTCAACTCTCTCTTGTTTCTTGTTTCCGGCATGGTTGTCATGTTCATGGCGGCGGGTTTTTGCATGCTGGAAGCCGGGCTGGTTCGTTCAAAAAATGCGGCCACGATCTGTCTGAAGAATATTGCATTGTACTCCGTAGCCGGACTGATGGTGTATCTGGTCGGCTACAACCTGATTTACGGCATCGATTCCGGCGGATTAATCGGCAGCTTCACTACATGGGGAGCTGATGATTCCGACCCCGTGGGAACCGGATATTCGGCAAGCTCCGACTGGTATTTCCAGATGGTGTTTGTCGCGACCGCGGCGTCGATTGTCTCGGGAACGCTGGCCGAGCGCATCAAGCTGTTTCCGTTTCTGATTTTTGTCGCCCTGCTGACTGGCTTTATTTACCCGATCCAGGCCGGCTGGGTTTGGGGCGGCGGCTGGCTCGACGCGCGGTTTGACGACTTCGCCGGGTCGACTTTGGTGCACTCAACAGGCGGCTGGGCGGCGCTGGCGGGCGCGATTGTTCTGGGGCCGCGAACTGGAAAATATGTCGGCGCGAAGGTGACGCCGATTCCGGGCTCTAACCTTCCAATGGCGACGCTTGGCACGTTCATCCTCTGGCTTGGCTGGTTTGGGTTCAATGGCGGGTCGCAGCTTGCGTTAGGCACGATTGAAGACGCAGTTTCAGTTGCGAACATCTTCGTCAACACCAATATGGCGGCTTGCGGCGGTGTTGTGACGGCGCTCATCCTTACTCAGTTATTGTACAAGAAAGTGGACCTGACGATTGTCCTTAACGGCGCCATCGGCGGGCTTGTGTCGATTACGGCTGAACCGTTGCAACCGGCGATCTGGCAGGCGATTTTGATTGGTTCGGTCGGCGGCGTCATCGTGACGCTTGCGGTTCCGGTCCTTGATAAGCTCAAGATCGACGATGTTGTCGGCGCAATTCCGGCGCACCTATTCTGCGGCATCTGGGGTACGCTTGTGGTGCCGATCAGCAATGACGGCGTGACGGTCTTTGGTCAATTAACCGGCATTGTCGCCATTGGCGTATTCGTGTTTGTCGTTAGCTTAATCTGCTGGCTGGCCCTGAAATACACGCTTGGCATTCGCGCAAGCGAGGAAGATGAGCGATTGGGTCTGGACAAAGCCGAACTTGGGCTTGAAGCTTACCCGGAATTCTCTAAAGGGTGATTTCGACAGGGAGGCTCTCATTTCCGAGCGCATGTTGAAATTTGTCTCGCGTGACCGTGAGACGCCAGCGAAACGAAATCCCGGCGAGCGTCGCCGGGATTTTGGTGAGATATACGCAAAATTCGCCGACGAAAAAGCCAAGGCGCAGGCGGCCCGCTGCTCTCAATGCGGCGTGCCGTTCTGTCAGGACCATTGTCCGCTCGGCAATGACATTCCCGACTGGCTGAAGCTTGTCGCCGAAGACCGTCTTGAAGAGGCCTATGCGGTTTCTTCAGCGACCAACAATATGCCGGAAATCTGCGGGCGCATCTGTCCGCAGGACCGGCTCTGCGAAGGCTCTTGCGTCATCGAACAGTCCGGGCACGGAACAGTGACCATTGGTTCGGTGGAGCAATATATCACCGAGACCGCATGGGAAAAGGGCTGGGTGAAGCCTGTCCGTCCAGCGCGGGAGCTTGCGCAGTCGGTGGGAATTATCGGCGCGGGGCCCGCCGGGCTCGCCGCCGCAGAGGAACTTCGCCGCGAAGGTTTCCAGGTGAAGATCTACGACCGGTATGATCGCACTGGCGGGCTTCTGGTCTACGGCATTCCGAATTTTAAACTGGACAAGGCCGTGGTTGCGCGCCGCGCCCAGTATCTCGAAAAGAGCGGCGTCCAGTTCGTGCACAATTTCGATGTGGGCCGCGATGCAAGCCTTGGCGAGCTTCGCGCCGAGCATGATGCTGTGCTGGTGGCGACAGGTGTTTATAAGGCGCGCGACCTTGCGTGTCCGGGCGCTGGCAACGCTGGCGTTGTCGCCGCGCTTGATTATCTCACCGCGTCGAACCGCAAGGGACTCGGCGATAAAGTCGACGCTTATGACAGCGGCGAGCTTGATGCGCAGGCCAAGAATGTCATCGTCATTGGCGGCGGCGATACGGCGATGGACTGCGTGCGCACCGCTGTGCGGCAAGGCGCGAAATCCGTCACCTGTCTTTACCGCCGCGACCGCAAGAACATGCCGGGCTCGGTGCGCGAAACCGCCAACGCTGAGGAAGAGGGCGTTATTTTCGAATGGCTCGCATCGCCAAAGGCGGTGAAGGGCGACGCCGCCAAAGCGGCCGGCATTCGCGTGGCGCGTATGGAGCTCGGGAGCCCGGACGCTTCGGGCCGCCGCGCGCCGGTGGAAGTTGACGGCGGCGAGTTCGATCTCGACGCCGATCTCGTTATCAAGGCGCTTGGCTTCGAACCGGAAGACCATCCGGAGATGTTTGGCGCCCCTGATCTGAAAGTTACGGCGCGCGGTACGCTGCGCGTCGACCCGGAAACGCTGGAAACCAGCATTCCGGGCGTTTACGCCGCGGGCGATATCGTGCGCGGCGCTTCGCTCGTTGTTTGGGCGATTGTGGATGGGCGCAAAGCCGCGACGGCGATTACCGAGCGGCTCAGGGCGACGGCGGAAACGCCCATCGCCGCTGAATAAACCGCCCCAAAACCACTCCTTCGCCCCGACAACCAAAACCGAATAGAAGACAAGACCGATGACTGACTGCGTATCGACCTATCTGCGCCGCCGTGACCGCCTCACTGAAGCGGGCGCCTATGATCCGTCTTCCGAACGCGACGCTTGCGGCGTCGGCCTCGTCGCCGCGCTCGACGCCCAGCCGCGGCGGGAAATTGTCGAGATGGCGATTGCGGCGCTGAAGGCCGTTTGGCATCGCGGCGCGGTGGACGCGGATGGCAAGACCGGCGACGGCGCCGGCATCCGCATCAATGTGCCGCAACAATTGTTCCGCTCTTTTGTGGAGCGTACGGGTCACAAGGATGACGGCCGCGACATCTGCGTCGGCATGCTGTTCCTGCCGCGCACCAATCTCGGCGCGCAAGACGCCGCTCGGGCGATTGTCGAATCCGAAATTCTTCATCGCGGGTTTTATATTTACGGCTGGCGCCAGGTGCCGGTGCAGGCGCGCGTGCTGGGCTCCAAAGCCAATGCGACGCGGCCTGACATTGAGCAGATCCTCTTTTGTGACCCGAAGGGCCGCAGCCAGGAGGAGCTTGACCGCATTCTTTACGTCGTGCGCCGCCGTATCGAAAAGCGCGCGCGTCTCGAAGGGTTGCACGAGCTTTATGTCTGTTCGCTGTCATCCCAGGACATCGTCTACAAAGGCATGTTCCTCGCCCATGAGATCGATAATTTCTACCCGGACCTTCAGGATGAGCGGTTCATTTCGCGCGTCGCGATCTTCCATCAGCGCTATTCCACAAACACCTTTCCCGAATGGCGCCTCGCGCAGCCTTTCCGCATGCTCGCCCATAATGGCGAGATCAACACGCTGAAGGGCAACGTCAACTGGATGAAGAGCCATGAGATTCCCATGGCGGCGGAAGTCTTTGGCGGCGACGGCGATGATATCAAACCGGTGATCCAACCGGGCTCGTCGGATTCCGGCACGCTCGATCAGGTCTTTGAGCTTCTGGTGCGCGCGGGGCGCACAGCGCCCATGGCGAAAACGCTCCTTATTCCGGAAGCGTGGTCGAAGCGCCTGTCTGTCATGCCGCCGAAATGGCGTGCGCTTTATGAATATTGCAACGCTGTGATGGAGCCTTGGGACGGTCCCGCCGCCATCGCCGCTTATGACGGCCAGTGGGCGATTGCAGGTCTTGACCGAAACGGGTTGAGACCGCTGCGCTACGCCATCACCAATGACGGCATCCTCGCGGTTGGTTCCGAAACCGGCATGTGCCCGCTGGAAGGCCGCGAAGTGAAAAAGCGCGGCGCCATCGAACCGGGCCGGATGATCGCTGTCGATATGGAGAATGCGAGATTCTACAGTTCCGACGAAATTCTTGACCGCCTCGCTGAAAAACATCCTTACACGGAATGGCTCGGCAACATTGTCGAGCTGGAGCCGAAAATCGGCCCGGGATCAGAAGAGGGTGTCTATGAGGGCGAGGAGCTTTTGCGCCGCCAAGGCGCGGCGGGATATGACCTGGAAGCGCTGGAGCTGATCCTTCGCCCCATGGTTGAAGACGGCAAGGAGCCGCTTGGCTCCATGGGCGATGATACGCCGATTGCGGTTCTATCCGAAAACTACCGGCCCCTGTCTCACTTTTTCCGCCAGAATTTCAGCCAGGTGACCAACCCGCCCATCGATCCGTTGCGTGAAGACGGGGTGATGAGCCTCAAAACCCGGTTTAAAAACCTCGGCAATATTCTGGTCACGGACAAAACCCAAACTGACGTCTTTGTGCTGGAAAGTCCGATCCTGACCAACGGCATGTATGCGCGTTTGTGGGACTATCTTGACTCGAAAATCGTCGAGATCGACTGCACCTATCCCGTCGGCAATGTCCGCAATAATGGTGAGGCGCTGCAAAGCGCGCTGAACCGCATCCGGGCAGACGCTGAGGCGGCGGTGCGCGACGGCGCTGGCAGCATTGTGCTCACCGACGAGCATCAGGGCCCCGGACGTCTTGCGATTCCGATGATCCTTGCTGCAGGCGGCGTGCATGCACATCTGACCAAGGCGGGTGTGCGCACCTATTGTTCGATCATCGTGCGTTCGGCGGAATGCGTTGACGCGCATTACGCGGCGGTGCTGGTTGGCGTCGGCGCGACGGCGGTGAACCCCTATCTCGCGTGCGATTCCATTGCCCAGGCGCATGCACAGGGACGGTTCCCCGGTCTCGCGCTCGGCCGTTGCGCTTACAACTATAAAAAGGCGCTCGAAGCCGGGCTTCTCAAAATCATTTCCAAGATGGGCATCTCGGTTATCTCCGCTTATCGGGGCGGTTGCAATTTCGAAGCGCTTGGTTTGTCGCGAACGCTGGTCCAGGAATTCTTCCCTGGCATGACCAGCCGGATTTCCGGCATTGGTCTGTCCGGTCTTGAAAAGCAATCAGCGGAGCTGCATGCGCAAGCCTGGGGCAGTGCGGCGGCGCGCTTGCCCGTCGGCGGATTTTATCGTCATCGCCGCCGTGGCGAGCATCATATTCTCGAGGCCGGGCTTGTGCATGATCTGCAGCAAGCTGTCCGTAATGATGACGCTGCTGCTTACGCGCGCTACTCCGAAGCGCTGGCGGACCAACCGCCCGCGCAAATCCGCGATCTCCTGCGGGTGCATCCGGCTGGCGATCCCATCGGTGTCGACAAGGTCGAGACCGCCAATGATATTCGCCGCCGCTTTGTAACGCCGGGCATGTCTCTGGGCGCCCTTTCGCCGGAGGCTCATGGCGCACTCAATATCGCCATGAACCGGATCGGCGCGAAGTCGGTTTCGGGTGAAGGCGGCGAGGTGCCGGAACGCTATAAGCCCCTGCCGAATGGCGACAACGCCAACTCCGCAATCAAACAGGTCGCTTCAGGCCGTTTCGGGGTGACGGCGGAATATCTCAATCAGGCGAGAGAGTTAGAGATCAAAGTTGCGCAAGGAGCGAAGCCCGGTGAGGGCGGTCAGCTCCCCGGTTTCAAGGTGACCGAGTTCATCGCCCGGATGCGGCACTCGACGCCAGGCGTGACACTGATCTCGCCGCCGCCGCATCACGATATCTATTCCATCGAGGATCTGGCGCAGCTCATTTACGATCTGAAACAGATTAACCCGGATGCGCGGGTCTGCGTTAAGCTTGTTTCTGCTTCCGGCATCGGCGCGATTGCAGCGGGCGTCGCCAAGGCGAAAGCCGATGTCATTTTGATCTCCGGCAATGTCGGCGGCACCGGCGCCTCGCCGCAGACCTCGATCAAATTCGCCGGCGCTCCGTGGGAGCTTGGTCTTGCCGAGGCCCATCAGGTGCTGACGCTCAACAATCTGCGCGAAGGCGTGACGCTGCGCACCGATGGCGGCATTCGCACGGGCCGCGACGTTGTGATCGCGGCGATGCTCGGCGCCGAAGAATACGGCGTTGGCACGGTGTCGCTCTTGGCGCTTGGCTGCCTCATGGTGCGTCAGTGTCATTCAAACACCTGTCCCGTCGGCGTCTGCACACAAGATGAAGATCTGCGCAAGCGCTTCCTGGGCTTGCCGGAGCATGTCGTTCATCTGATGACCTTCATCGCCGAAGAGACGCGACAAATTCTTGCAAGCCTCGGTGCGACATCGCTGGAGGAAATTATCGGCCGCGCTGATCTGCTCGATCAGGTTTCTCGCGGCGCCGCGCATCTCGATGATCTTGATCTCAATCCGATCCTGACGCTCGTTGATGCTGGTGAAAGACCGAAACGGTCTTCGCGCACGGGACGCAAGGAGGTTGATGACACGCTTGATCAACGGATTGCGCCGGATCTTGCGCCGTTTTTTGAACGCCGCGAGAAAGTCCAGCTTTCCTATCCTGTGAAAAACACCGATCGCGCCATCGGCGCACGCACGTCGTCCTTCATCGCCCGAAACTACAAGGCGGAAGATTTGACGGAGGACCATGTCACGCTGCGGCTGAAAGGTTCGGCGGGGCAGTCTCTCGGTGTTTTC
>JAUHYK010000003.1 GCA_030426465.1 Alphaproteobacteria bacterium | reverse complement strand
TTCCGAGAGCTGACGAAATATCTGGAGGATGCCGGATTTGTCAGTGTCGATGCAATCCAGACAAGCCCTTATTACTCGCTTGTGTCGGCGGTAAAACCTTAGGGGCGAGAGCGTTTTCAGCCAAACCGCTCTAGTCCAGCGGCGGCGCTGACGAAAAGCGCAGGGTCTGGCGGCGCAGCCCGTCAATATCGGTAATGCATAACGACCCGTAACGGGTCTCTATCAACGCCATGGACTGGAACTCGACCAGGACCTTGTTGACCGCCTGCCGTGAGGCGCCGACCATGACGCTAAGATCCTTTTGCGCGATCTTGAGCTCTATCTTGTGCCCGGGGCGGGGGTTTTCATTAGCGGCGAGGAAGACAAGCCGCGAGGCGACGCGCGCATGCAAAGGAAAAATCGTCGCCACTTCAAGTGACATGATAGAGGTGCGGGCGACGCGCGCGACAAAGCTAAGGAGCGTCGTTTCCAGTGCAGGATATTTTTTCCGAAGTTCGTTCAACTGGCTTCTGGAAAGGAAAAGGAGCTCGCAATCTGTCACCGCTTCCGTCGAGACAGCATAGGGGCCGCCGTCTATGGCGGCGATATCCCCAAAACTTTCACCGGCGCCGTTGAGTTTGTAAATCATCTCGCGGCCGTCCGGCGCCAAGGAGAACAGCCGCACAGTGCCCGATCCGACGCGAAACAGGCCCTTGGCGGGGGCGAAGCGCTCACAAATCAGTGCGCCTTCTCTGACGCGCACGGTTTTCATTTGCGACATGACAGCGGCGCGCAAGTCATCGGGAAGCGCGTCGATCCAGTTCAGCGTTTCTGCGCCTTTGGCCACCGTATCACATTCCTTCCAATGCGTTGGCGAACAGAGTTACGAGGCTCCGACCGTTTTAGCGAGCGCGAAGGATCGCAGAAGAGAGCATGCCGCGCAATTGGCGCCAGCGCAATGCGGGGAAGAGCGTGCCGGTGATGTTCTTCGCGGCTATCTATAGAAGACGGTTTCATTGCCGGTGAAACGCCACGGCTCTTCAAGATCGATACAGGCTGAAACATTGTTGCGCGCTTCGATCTTCAAAAGGTCGAGGCCATTTTCACCTTGCTGGCGCTGCAGCAGGATGACGCCATTAACCAAGGGACCGATGAAATTAGCGCGTAGCTTTTGATAGCAATAGACATCCATGTCGGCGACGCTGGCGAAGGGCGTATTGATCCGGCCTTCACCTTCGCTGAAGGAGAGGAAATCCTTGGCCACGCCGGATGGGCCGGCGTCAGGTGTTTTCGGCAAGGAAATCATGTCTTCGGTCAGGGACGGCAGGCGCCCATGCAGGGCGAAGATCAGCCGGTTCGGGTCAATGGAATCCGGTGACAACGCAATCGCGCTCACTTTGCTGGCGGCGGCGTTGTGGGCGGCGTCGGTAAACCACGCGCCTTGGGCGGCGCCGGGTGTGTCCACCAAGGCGGCGCGGCAGGCATTGTCGCCCTTGGCGCGGCGTACGCCCCAGCTATCGCCAAGGAGCGCAGCCCATTTCGTCTGTTCGTCCTTGGGCAGATAATCGATGGCGCAGCGCGCATGGGTGACATCGGTTGTGATCGCCGCGACAAGGCTCGGCGGGGCGTCGAAAACCTCGGCGCGCGCGAAACTGTCGGTGCGATAGCGTTCGGGCCGGGCAAGCGCGGCTGGCGTGGCGTCGCTGTCGTGGAGCCCAACGTCGAAACCATCGCTGTCGCCAATCGCATCGCCGACCGCAACGCGGATGCGCGTTTCAACACCCATGTGATCGGGCGTCCCGAATTCGGAGAAGGCGACCAAGCCGCCAGCCTTTTCAAGAATGGCGTCGTCTATGCGGTCGAGCCGGTCATAGTAAAACGAGATATTCCCGCAGGTCTGGAAATAGACAGTCCAGGAAGGTCCGGTGGCGCGGCCATAGGCGTCGCGCAGGGTGCGTCTTTCGATGGCGACTATGTCCGCTTTCGCCGGCGACAGGGCCGTGGTCGCGCGCCGTTCGAAGGCCTGTTCGCCGGAGCGGGTGTTGATGCGGATATAGGGCGCGGGCAAGGCTTCGCCCGGCGCTGTCACGCCGCCGAGCGGCGACACGGACAGGACATCGTCGAGGGGCGCGAACGGGCCGGAGAGCGCAGGCTCGCCAATGGCGCAGGCGCGCATCGCCATGGGCGCGCCGTCAGCGCGCGCCGCGAATGCTTCCGCTTTCTCAGCGAATTTGGCGCCGCCCTGCGGCCATGCGATGGCCGCCCCAAACAGCGCTGCAGTGATGAACGCCGCCGCAAGTCTTACAGCGTCACCGGTTCCGGACATGAAACAACCCCCGACGTCCCCCCAATAGGCAGGGCAGAAAGTCCTATGGCGGCGGCGGCAAGTCAAGGTGAGCCCGGAACCCTTTGGGTTCAGGGCGGGTTTCGGTCTCGACAGGCGCTGCTCTTTGGGGCTTATTGGCGGTCCAGTTTCAGGGTTAACGGGCTCGGGCGGGAGACGAAAACATGGTGAAATGGCAGGGACGGCGTCAGAGCCGCAATGTGGAAGACCGCCGCGGCGCGGCGGCTGCCGGCGGCGCCGGGATCCTTCTCATGCTACTCCGCTTGATCATCGGTCGCTTCGGCATTCGCGGGCTCCTTTTTGTGGGGGTTATCGGCGTTGGCCTCTACATGGCCGGGGTCAATCCCATGGCCCTTTTGCAGGGCGGCGGCGTTGGTCAACAACAGGCTGAGCCGATTGATGACGAATCCTCGCAATTCGTGCGCGCCGTGCTGGCGGAAACTGAAGATGTCTGGTCGCGCCTTTTTGAGGAGGCAGGGTCCGACTATCCCGAGCCTACGCTCGTCATGTTTTCCGGCAATACGCAGTCGGGTTGCGGCTTTGCGTCTTCCGGCACCGGGCCGTTTTACTGTCCCGCTGATCAGAAACTTTATCTGGATGTAGGGTTCTTCCGCGAGTTGGCGCAGCGCTTTGGCGCGCCGGGCGATTTCGCAGCGGCCTATGTGATCGCCCACGAGGTTGGTCACCATGTGCAAACGGTGACGGGCATCTCCAACAAGGTCCGCACGGCGCAGCAACGCGCCCGCGGCGAAGCCGAGGCAAATGGCTATCAGGTGATGATGGAGCTGCAGGCCGATTGCTATGCTGGCGTCTGGGCCCACTACGCCGACAGGATGGGGCAGTTTCTCGATGAGGGCGACATCGCCGAAGGTCTCAAGGCGGCGGAAGTCATCGGCGATGACGCGCTACAGCGCGGCGCAGGCCAGGAAGTGCAGCCGGAAAAATTCACCCATGGCTCGTCGGCGCAGCGCCAGCGCTGGTTTACACAAGGCTACCGTTCCGGCAGCGTCGACGCCTGCGACACCTTTAATACGACGTCGCTATAGAGCTGAGTTAGAGACTTATTCTGTCTCATCAGCCCCGCCTTCGACTTCGTCAACTTCAGGCATGGCGCCGTCTACGGCTTCAACGGCAATCGTGTCTGTATCGGGTGCTTGATCAACGAACGGCGCGCCGGGTTGTTCATATGCATACACATATGAACCGAAGCAATCCGATGTGAAACCGTTTGTCAGCGCGGCGACTTTGACGCGATCGGCCAGTGCGGGCAGCGGCTCCAAGATCTCGCGCGCGACGCTTAGATCGGACTGGTCGAGCGGATAGCCGCCATCGTCAGGCAACTCCAATGTACCAAGAAACAGCGTTTCACCATCATGTATGATAAAGGCTGGCGCGCCAAAACAGAGATCCGCGGCGAAGGCGCCCCAATTGATTGTCGCCATTTTCCAGATTCCCGGCGGAATTTCCGCGAGAAAGTCGTAACGGCGTATATCGTCCTCTTTGGTTTTTCGAATTTTCGGGGTGAGGTTGCCGCCAAGCGTCACGCTGATCGGTTCGCCATCGTAAACGACCTCTGCTCCGTTTTCATCAAGGCGCTGAAAAATAATGCTGTGCATATTCAGGTCGGTGCGCCCTCCGACCATGCTCAAAATAATTTGTCCCCTGTCTTCGCTGACGGCGGCGATGTCTTTTTCCTTTACTGCTTTGACCGGCTTAGGCGCTTTCACCCCCTTGGGCGGTTTGGGCGGTCTAAGCTCGCCCGCAGCGTCTAGTGCGGCGTCAGTCATGTCTTCCACTGCGCGGCGGCTCAAGGAGACTTCTTCAAGGTCCTCAGCTTCTCGAATACGGAAGCCGCCAATGGCGAGTTCGTTTGCAAATGGCCCGCGATGAAGAACGCCGGGCGCTGTTGGCGCTTCCACAAAGGGTTTCAACTCTTCGCGCAATCTCGGAGGGTCATCGTCCCAGGCCTCGAGCGCTTTGCCTTGTTCTTCGGTCAGGCCAACAACGCTCCAGCCGCGCAAGGCCATGCAGTTTTCCATATTCGCCGCTGCGCCCTGACGGTTTTCATTATTGTCGATGACGCCGCCGACAATGGCGCCTAAAAGTCCGCCGCCTGTGGCTGCTGAGATGCCCGTCATGGCGTCGCTGCCGTTGATCATGCCGCGTATCGCGACAGTGCAGGCGACCAGCGCATCATTATGATCCGCCATTGTCGCGCCGGGTTTATAGAAAAAATGAAAACCTGGACTGGAAGCGGTGAGACCTTGCGCCTGCACACTGCTTCCTAAAACGCCGCCTGCAATTGTCAGGCAAGCCAGAACCTTGCTTAAGCTCATCCGCCCCTCCCTTGACCCCGGCGAAAGCCTATCTGGGATAATCGAGAAGGCGCAACAGGAAAATAAGCCGGATGGGTGCGAGCGGGTAATCCGCTTCCTTAACCTCGCCAGAACGCTGGCGAAAACAGGACAAGCACGGTGAAAAATTCGAGCCGGCCAAGCAGCATGCCGACGGACATCGCCCATTTCGCAGCGTCGGGCAGGGTGGCGAAATTGCCCGCCGGGCCGACAATATCGCCAAGCCCGGGACCGACATTGGCGACCGCCGTGCCCGCGGAGGAAATCGCCGTCAGGGTGTCGAGGCCGAGCCCGGACAAAAACACGGCGAGCGTGGCGAAGATCGCGAAATAGACAAAGAAAAAGCTCAGCACCGAAACGAACACCTCGTTAGTGAGCGGGTGTCCGTTATAGCGCGCAACGAAGACGCCATTGGGATGCGCAAGGCGGCGGGCATATAGCACGAGCGCCGCGAGCGCGACCTGAAAGCGGAAAATTTTCATCCCGCAGGATGTCGAGCCCGCGCAACCGCCCACAAACATGATGCAGAAAAAGAAGGCGACCGCGAACGGACCCCAGTCGTCATAGTCCGTTGTGGCGTAGCCGGTGCCCGTCAGAATGGAAACGACGTTGAAAATCGCCATGCGGAAAGCGGTGAACAGTCCCAGATGGCCAAAGGCCTCGATGACATCGACCATGACGGCGAGAGTCAGCACGAGTATGGTCAGCGCAAAGAAACGGATCTGACTGTCCGTGAACAATCTTTTCCAGGCGCCGCGCATGATCACGATCAGGAAGATCCCGAAAGGCAGGGAGCCGATCACCATAAACACTGTGATGACGAGGTCCAGCGGCGCACGGCCCACAGTCAGGAACGCGCCGACAGACGCGTCCTTGGTTGAAAACCCGCCGGTGGAAATCGCTGTCAGCGCATGATTTAGCGCGTCAAAAGCGGGCATGCCAAAGCCCCAGAGCGCGATGAAACAGGCGATGGTGAAAAACATATAGATGCCGCTGAGGCCGAGCGAATATTGCGCGGCGTTGGCGATAAACTTTTCCGATGTGTCCCAGGCTTCGTTTTTGAAAATCTGCATGCCGCCGATTTTGAGCGCCGGCAAAACGGCGAAGGCCATGATGATGACGCCGACGCCGCCGAACCATTGCAGCATCGAGCGCCACAGCAAAAAGCCCGGCGGCGCATCGTCAAGGCCGCTGACAACCGTAGAGCCTGTTGTGGTGATGCCGGACATCGCTTCGAAAAAAGCATCTGTGTAGGAAAGCTCCATCTCGCCAATCGCCAGCGGGATCGCGGAGAAGACAACAATCGCCAGCCAGCTCGCCGAGGTCAGCAGAAAACCTTCGCGCAGCGAGATGGTTTCAATCCGCCCCCAGCTCGCCGCCGCCGCGCCGCCGCCGATCAGGACGGACGCAGAGGCGCCGATGGCGAAAGCGGACCAGTCCGCGCGGTGGACTTCCGCCGTGGCGAGGAGGTCTGCAATCATGGGAATCAGCATCGTCACGCCCAGCGCGGCTACAAGCGCGCCTGTAACCAGCAAGACGGGGCGGAAATTCAGCATGAATGGCGTTCGTCAGCGACGCCCGAAAGAGGGCAGGCTGCTAATGGACTTGGCGCATTTCATGGGGGCTGTCGAGGGAGAAAGCGGGGATATCGACGTCAAAGGTCTCGCCGCCGGCGGCCTCCATGCCATAAGCGCCGACCATCAGGCCGGACGGCGTCGCCAGCGGCGCGCCGGAGGTGTATTCAAACCCTTCGCCCGGACGGATCACAGGCTGTTCACCGACTACGCCGTCGCCCGCGACAACGTCAGTCTGGCCGCGCGAATCCGTGATCCGCCAGTACCGCGTGCGCAGTTGTACGGGCGTTTCGGATTCATTGTTAATGCGGACTGTATAGGCCCAGACATAGCGCGGTTCGTCAGGATCTGACTGATCTTCCAGAAAACGCGGGGTCACGCTGACGCGGATGCCCCGCGTCACGCTTTCATAATCCTCGCCGCTGCGCTCTCCCCTAGACATCGCGCCGCCCTGCAACTCCATGACTATCCCCTTTTTGCACAATCTATGCTGCGTCGTTGCAATGCGCCAGACAATGAATGCAATTTCAACGAGGCGGGGAAAAGCTGGCGGGGCGTGCACGTTAAACCACTTGCTATTGGCGCTTGTGGGAGGCAAACGGGCCCGATGACGGATGTATTAACACTCATGAAGACTCTGGCGGATGGCGTGCTCGCATCGCAGACGATCGCCGCGCTGATGGATAGCGGCGTGATTGTGGGGGCGCATCCCACGCGCCTGCAGCCGGCGAGCCTTGACCTCACTTTGTCGCCTCGCGCATGGCGGGTGCGCGCATCCTTTCTTCCCTCGCGTGCGCGCACAGTGGCCGCGCGCCTCGCTGACGGTCTCGCCATGCAGGAAATCGACCTTTCCGCCGGCGCCGTATTTGAGCGGGGCTGCGTTTATCTCGTCGAGCTGAATGAAAGGCTGGCGCTGCCAAAAGGGCTTGGAGGCGCCGCCAATCCGAAAAGCTCCACCGGCCGCATTGATGTCTTTGTGCGGCTCGTTACCGATCATGGCGCCGCCTTCGATGAAATCCCTGCAGGCTATGAGGGTCCGCTTTATGCAGAAATCAGTCCACGGACGTTTTCAATCCTCGCGCGCGCCGGGTCGAGCCTGAACCAGCTTCGCCTCAAATTTGGTGAGTGCCGGCTGGATGATGCAGCGTTGAAGCGATTGAATGAAACATCGCCGTTGGTTGATGGCGCTGCGGATATCGCCGGCGGGCTTGGGCTCTCGGTGGCGCTGTGCGCAGGCGACGGCCTCATCGGCTGGCGCGCTCGACGCCATTCGGCGCTGATCGATGTCGACAAGGTCGGCGCGCTCGAGCGTCATGACTTTTTCGAGCCGATAGCGGCCCCGGCGTCAGGTTTTATTATTCTCGATCCTGACGAGTTTTATATTCTCGCCTCGAAAGAAGCGCTGGCCGTGCCGCCTGATTATGCGGCGGAGATGACGCCCATCAGCCCGGGTCTTGGTGAGTTTCGGGTGCATTATGCGGGGTTTTTCGACCCCGGCTTTGGTTGGAGCGGCGGCGGCGCAAACGGGTCCCGCGGCGTCCTCGAAGTCCGCAGTCATGACGCGCCGTTTGTTCTTGAGGACGGTCAGCTTGTTGCGCGTCTGGTCTATGAGAAAATGTCTGCGCGCCCTGAGCGGCTTTACGGCGAGGCCGTGAAGTCAAACTATCAGGGTCAGGGTCTTAAACTGTCGAAGCATTTTCGCTGACGCCGTCTTCGCCGCTCTCTTCTTCATGTTCCCCGCGCGGATCGATTTCGAAAACAGTTGGTGACGTGCGCGGCACAGAAACATAGGCTTCGCGATTTTTCTGCGGCGCGGCGTCGCGAACCAGGATCCGGAAGAGGCCAAACACGACAAGCGCGCCGTAAATGGCGCTGGTGTGAATGAAGAGCGCTTTGGGCCCGAATGCATTCATGACCACGGGCGCGATCACGGGGCCTGCGACGGCGCCCGCGCCATAAAGCCATAAAAGCCCCGCCGCGAGCGTTACATATTCGTGCGGCTCGGCGCGGTCATTGGCGTGCGCGACGCAAAGGCCGAAAATCGGCATCGCCGTAAAGCCGAATGCAAAGCCGCCATATAGCAGCATCTCACTGGAGGCGCCGCCAACGAGGGCCAGAAAGGCGCCTGCGGCAGAACACAAGGCAGCCGTTGCAACGACGACAATGCGCCGGTCAAGGCGATCAGAGATAAGGCCTAGCGGCATTTGCACCAGCGCGCCCGCGATGACGACCGTCGTCATGAAAATCGCGACCGTGGTGACCGGGTAGCCGAGTTCCTGGACATAGACGGCGCCGACCGCCCAGAAGGCCCCATTGGCGCCGCCGACGGCGAGGCATCCGACGGCCGCGAGGGACGAGATGCGAAAAAGCTTTCCGAGCTCGAGCTTGGCGCTGGTGATGGGGCGCGGCTGCGCCGAGGTCGTCATGGCGACCGGCACAAGGGCGAGGGAGATCAGGATCGAGACAATAGCAAACAGTGTAAAGGCAGTGGGCGCGGCAAGCGCGATCATCGCCTGGCCGATAGTGGCGGCTGAGAGGTCGACCAGCCGGTAAACCGCGAGTGTGCGTCCGCGCTGTTCATTGTCGACAGCCTCGTTGATCCAGCTCTCAATGATCATGTAGAGCCCGGCCAGCGCAAAGCCTGTGATCACGCGCAAGGCCAGCCAGAATACGGGTTCCACGGCTAGGGCATAAGCAAGGGCTGCCGCTGAGGCGATGGAGGCGAGGGCAGTGAAAGCGCGGATATGGCCGACGCGTTTGACCATGCCTGGCGCGAACTGACAGCCAGCCATGAAGCCCACGAAATAGGCGGACATGAGGAGGCCAACCAGCACCAGTGGGAAGCCTTCCATATTGCCGCGGACGGATAAGAGCGTCCCCTGGAGGCCATTGCCGACGATGAGGAAAAACGCCGCGATGAGCAGGGCGGCAAGGGTGCGGATGGTCCGGGCCATGTCGGCCCTATACAGGTTTTTGACCGTCGACGCCTAGGGGGCGCCGGTCAGAGAATGTGGTCGCGTTGGATTTGACCGGTAGAGATTATGTTTTGAGTACAACAAAAAAGGGCGACGCTTGCGCGACGCCCTTTCTTCCCGCTTTCGCGGAAAATCCGGAGCACACCCCAATCCAGTGAGAATTCAGATGCTCTCCAGTGCGACCGTTAGATACAGACGTTACCGCCAATATCTTCAACCGCTAGACCTATCGGGCGCATAACTCGGGTCGTGGCTGCCGGCAATTTGCGTTTCGCCATGTCCGCCGCCATGCGTCCTTCAGATCCGCGCCGCCTTTTCCAACGCGCCAGCTTGCGCTGTCGCATGATGTTGACGCCGCGCGCCGATTTACAGCTTGCCCGCTGTTCACGGCGATGCCAGTCCCCCGGTTCACGATCTGCCTTTCGGCGTTTCGTTCAGGGGCGGACCGCTCAGGTCCGGCCACGCGCGACAAATCCCGCCTATCGGTTTTGTCTTGTCCGGTATGCTTCTGAGCGTCGCATCCGGGCTAGCGCATCGTTTCGTTTGCTCGTTCCACCCTCGGCTAGGCATGTACTGTGAATGGCCGGTAGAGCCGCGAAACATGATCAGGATACCGAAGAATTGACTTTCGTCGAATCATTCTTTTCCACATTCTTTCGCCTGGGGCTGTGGGGAAAAGAAGGGGCTGATTCAAATCGTCTTTGTCAGTTTTTCCGGAAGATCACGGAGAAATTATTCGCCGGCATTTCCACAACCCTCTCAAGGGTGAGGGAGTTTTCCTTGGCAAGCGGTTCAATGCCATGTTCCAGGTCGCGCACGCCCCATTCCGGATTTCGCGATTTAAGGCTGTGATCGAAGGCTTCGTTTGACGGCGCGGTGTGAACGCCCTTTCTAGAAAATGGTCCGTAAAGAAAAAGTTTCCCGCCGGGCCGCAACAGCCTTCCTGCGCCAGCGAATAGTCCTTCCGCCGCGGCGAAAGGGGCGATGTGGATCATGTTGATGGAGACAACGCCATCAAATGGGGCGGCGAGTGTTGAGTTCCAGTCGGGCGTGGTGACATCAATCGCGTGAGGGCCGTGCAGATTGTCTAGTTTGGCGCCGGCGATCCATGCCGCGATAGAGGCTCTGGCCGTTTCATCCGGGTCACCCGTAAACCAGTTGACCTGCGGCAAGGCGCCGGCGAGGTGAACGGCGTGCTCGCCCGTGCCGCCGCCGATTTCGAGGATTTCTCCTTCCCGGGGCATGGTTTGCAGAAACACATCGCGAATTAGATCGCGATTGCGGGCTGTGGACGGCGAATACATTTTCGCGCCTTCAGCGCCGCGTTGTTCAAGAGCGGTTTCTTTTGGCGGTGTGGTCATTGTCCGTGCCTTAGCCTGAACAGCTTGCGCCGCCAAGGACGCAGAACTGAGCGCAGAAAGGATGATTAAGCCGCACCGGCGTTGCGGCGTCGGCGAGACTCGCACCCATTTCGAATTCATGAGTATAGGGAAGGAGTGTGCAGGAAAGAACGGTTGGCCTGTCCGCTCCTTTTCGTTTTACGAGCATGCGTGAATTGGCGCACATCACATCCGCCGGGTCTTTGCCAAGGATCGACCAGCAGGCGTCGGTGATTTCGGGAACCTCTTTCACCGGGTCCATTTCCGGGAAAATAACCAGCTGCGCCGGGTCTTGCGCGTCGAGCGAAAGACCGCGTTCAGTGAAGAGGGCGGAAAATCCCGCGCGTAATTCCATATCGCTTTCGCCGTTAAGACTGCGTCCGGCGACGGTCACCGCAAAACCTTTTTCTTCAAGCCATTTAACGCCCGCCATGCCCGCTTCAAACGCGCCGGGCCCGCGTTCTGCATCATGGCCTTCCGCCGAATAATGATCGAGGCTGACCCGTAAGGTCAGGAGGTGGCCAAACTGTTCGCGAAGGTTAAGCAAGCCTTCGCGGATTTGCGGGCGCATCATGGGCCGCATGGCGTTGGTGAGGATCAGGGTTTCAAAGCCCCGGGAGAGCGCCGCCTCGGCCATGACGATCATTTCCGGATTCATAAATGGTTCGCCGCCGGTGAAGCCGATCTCGCTGGCGTTCATGCTGTTTGCTTCATCCAGAAACGGGATAACTTCCGCCGCCGTCAGATAAACCAGGCGGTCATTGGTCGGCGAAGACTCAATATAACAATGGATGCATTCCACATTGCATAGCGTGCCGGTGTTCACCCACAGCGTGTCGAGCGCGATAAACGGAACAGCGGCGCGAGGCTCGCCCTTCGCTGTAACATCTGGATGCTGAAATTTTTTGAGCGCGGGCTGTTCGCCGTCCATATTCGCCTCGTTTTGAATAGCGCGCCAACATGAACGAAAACACCCGCCGGGAGCAACCGGCGGGTGTTTCGGCGTTGATCACAAGAGGATCAATTCTATGTCAGAAGACTTAGTTGTTATCGTCGACGTCGCCAATCGGCGCGCCCCAGACGGCGTCATCCTCATATTCCGGCTCTTCCGGTAAAGGTTCGCCGGTCACCGGATCGACGCGCGCCGGCTGCACCGGCGCCATCATTGTCGGTTGCGCTCCGGGCTGATCGCGATGGGCGAGGGCCCAGACCGCGTTTTGCAGGACTGCTGACTGCGGCTGCGAAACTTTCTCGCGGTAAATGATGTCGGCAGGTGTGACATTCGCCTGATAATAGTCCTCGTTCCAGCTATGGCGCGATTTCAGGATGGCGCCCTCAAGGCTGACGCCGCCGTAAAGGCCGCGTGAGCGCGAAAAGGCGAGGACATCCACTGTTTGCGCTTTTGCGCCGGCGCCGATGGGACCGGCGGCGAGCGACAGGTCCGCTCCGAGTTTTACAGTGGTCGAAAGGAGATGCTCCATGCCGCGCTGAGTCATGACCAGAAGCACCGTTTCCGATCCTTCGAGACCGGCCTGGAAACCGAACGAAATCGAACCGATCGTGAGGAATGTCGGCTCCGACCAGCTTCCGTCTTCATTACGGGCGATCATGACCGCATTACCGCCCGACGCGCCAAGAATAAAACCGCCGCGAATTGATTTCGGGACGATCACCATGGCTTTGGCGTCATCCGCCATTTCCCATAGAGGTTCAAAAGCGCTGTCATTGGCGAAATAGCTCACCGTATCCGCCGCCTCGACCACTAATTCGGCGGCTTTTTCCGCCTTGGGCTTCGCCGCGGCCGGGGCGATCGCCACGAGAAGCGCTGCGCCAACTGCGCCAAAAATGCCTGCTAGCCGTTTCCACATGACCGGCCTCCTTTCAAAATCCCGAACTTTCTGGAAAACGGCGTGGGGCCGCTTTCGTTCCGGGCCTTAGATAAACCTGTTCGCGCGGGCTAAAAGATGGCGTCGCACGCTTTCAGAAATGAATTCTTGGTGAGTTTCGCCCATAAGGTCTAGGCTCTTTCGGACCCGAATTGGCGGGAAAACGTCTGCTTGACCTTTTCTTGCGCCGGGGCGAAATGAACGCCTTCGGATAGCCGCTGTCAGGGCCCGACCGGCGGGTGTAGCTCAATGGTAGAGCAGAAGCTTCCCAAGCTTACGACGAGGGTTCGATTCCCTTCACCCGCTCCATTTTATCAATACTCATCATAACTCGTCAGGTGCGAGCGGCCTAAATCAATATTTGAATCTATAGAAAAGTTTTATTGTAGCGCTTAGCGATGCTAGTGTCAGTCATATTTACTTCTGCGACGCAAAATTCATTCCGTATTGCAGAATAATAAAAATTTTCAGTTTCTGAACTTATCCTGTATTGTAATATTATTCCAAATGTTCTGAATCGGAATGCTTGGAATCCATGCGTGCTTCCGGGGGGGCGCCCGCACCAAATTTGAAAACAGCCTACTTGAAAGCCGCCGATGTTGCAGCTTTCCCGGACGGCGCAATTTGCGGGGAACACATGACCAAATTAGATAGTGAAACGTCCTCCGGCGTTAAGTCAGTTAGTCAAGCGATAAATATTTTGAATGTGGTGGCCCAGATGGACGGGCCGGTTTCTCTGAAGGAGATTGCGGCGCGAGCCGGTGTGGCGCCGAGTAAAGCGCACCGCTATCTACAGAGTCTTTGCGTCTGTGGCTTCCTGAACCAGGCGGCGAAATCGGGCGCCTATGATCTCGGTATGGAAACGTTGCGGCTCGGTTTGGCCGCGATTAACCGGGTCGACATCGTCAATCGCGCCGGTGAAGCTCTGACGAGGCTTACGGATGAAACGGCTTCGGACAGTTTCCTTACCGTCTGGGCTGACAGTGGTCCGACAATTGTTCGCTTCGAGCGATCAAAACGGCCCACAATGGCGATGTTGGGCGCAGGGGTTTCAATCCCGATTCTCACTTCAGCCACCGGGCTGGTGTTTCTGGCGTTCGGCCATCGTGACCGTGTCGAGGATGTGGTCCGTCGCCAGACGAATGATAACTTCGATGCTGCGATGAAAGAGGTTTCGGCCAAGGTCGAAGAGGTTCGTAAGGCTGGCTATGCTAATTCCTTCGGGGTCATCATGCCGGGAAGGCAATGTATTTCCGCCCCTCTCATGTCATATGACGACAAAGTCATTGCGGCGGTTTCGCTGGTCTCGCTTGAGCACGATATTATCAACCCTGACAGCCAAGCGGTGACGGCGATGCTCGATTTCTGCAAGCGTTATTCCGTCAGAAAACGTGGCTATGCTGAGGAAACGCTGATCGAAAAAAGAATCGCTGTTTAACGTCAGAAATTGTCTTTAAGACGCCTTGTCTCCGCAAAGGCGTCAACCGGTTTTGCCCCCGTCATGTTGATGGCGGCCTGAAGCGCTGGATCTTCCGCACGTAAAAATGGATTGGTGGCGCGCTCCAGTGCGACGGTCGTCGGCACGGTCGGGCTGTTCCGGGCGCGCAACGCATCGACTTCCGCCGATCGTTTTTTCAAATCTTCATTTTTAGGATCGACCGACAACGCAAATGCGGCGTTGGCTTGTGTATATTCATGCGCGCAATAAAGTTTTGTTTCTGGCGGCAGGGCGGCGATCATCGACAGGGATGACCACATTTGCTCTGCGGTTCCTTCGAACAGCCTGCCGCAACCCATCGCGAAAATCGTGTCGCCGACAAACGCGGCGCTGTCATTTGCGAAGTGATAGATGATATGTCCGAGCGTATGTCCCGGCGTTGTATGAACGCTCGCGTTTGAAGCGCCGAGCATCATGTCGTCGCCTTCGTCAACGGGTTGATCAATGCCGGGGATTTTGTGCGCCTCGCCCTTCGGGCCGATGATGGTGCAGCCCCATTTTTCCTTTAGCGCGAGATTGCCGCCCACATGGTCCCAGTGGTGATGTGTGTTGAGAATATGCGTGAGCCTCCAGCCGGCCGCATCCAGCTCGCGGTTGATCGCTTCGGCGTCCGGCGTGTCGATGGCCGCCGTCGCGCCTGTCTCCCGGTCATGGACAAGATAGCCGTAATTGTCCGAAAGGCAGGCAAACTGGCGAATATCGATGGGCATGAGGGTGTCTTTCATTCACAGGGCGCGGGCAGCTGGCGCGGGCGTCATTGACGCCGGATTAAGACCGCCATCATAACAATCGCAAAGGCCCGGCGCAAAATCACCAGGGCGGGACGTTTCATGCGTACAGACATTCTCGATTTTCACGATTTCTACCAGTCGCCGCTGGGGCGCATGGCGTGTGACTTCATTTCCGGCCGGCTTGTGGAAATCTGGGGCGACGGAGCCGGGCTCGCTATCGCTGGTTTTGGCTACGCAAATCCCTATCTCGAACTATTCACCGGCGCACGCGCCCGCTATGCGCTTGCGCCCGGGGGGCAAGGCGTCATCCGCTGGCCGCAAGGCGAAGCGAATGCGGCCAGCCTTGTTGCGGAGCATGAATGGCCTATTCCAGACGCCAGTCTCGATCGCGTGCTGATCGTTCACGGTCTCGAAGAAGCGCCGCAACCTCAGCGCCTGATGCGTGAGGTCTGGCGCGTCCTCAAAGATGACGGCCGGGTGATCATTGTCGCCGCCCACCGTCGCGGCCTGTGGTCCGTGATCGACACGACGCCGTTCGCCGCGGGGCGCCCTTATCATAAGCGCCGCCTGCAGGGTCTTCTGCGCGACGCGATTTTCCGGCCGACAGTCTGGAACGCAGCGTTATTTTTCCCGCCCTTCCAGTCGACATTATTGCTGCGGGCTGCGCGGGCGTTCGAGCGCGCCGGGTCTCGGCTCTGGCCCGGGCTTGGCGGCGTTTTGATGCTGGAGGCGGAAAAAGACATGCTCGCGCCTGTCGGCCTTGTCCGCCGAGAAGGCGCGCGTGCGCTCCGACCCGCCATTGCCGCACCCCAGCCAATCCGGCGGGAACCAGCGCCGCGATAGCCTTGGTTGCCAGCGCCGGCGTCCCACCGCTATATCGCGGGCGGTGCAAGCATAGGATCTCACGTCATGGCGCTCCCGCAGCCGCGTCCCGGCATTATGGACATCAAGCCCTACACGCCCGGCGCATCGCAAGCGCCCGGCGCGATGGAGATCCATAAGCTGTCCTCGAATGAGTCCGCCCTCGGGGCGAGCCCGAAGGCGATCGAGGCCTACAGAGAAGCGGCGGACAAGCTCTTTCTTTATCCTGAAGGCGCGTCGGTGCAGTTGCGCGAGAAAATCGGCGAGGTGCACGGCCTCGATCCGTCCCGGATCATTTGCGGCGCCGGCTCCGACGAAATTCTCCAGCTTCTGACACACGCTTATGTGGGTGAGGGCGACAATATCATCATGAGCGCGCATGGCTTTGTGGTTTACGCCATCGCCGCGCTGTCTGTCGGCGCAGAACCCCGCTATGCGCCGGAGAAAAATCTGACCGGCGATGTTGAGGCGATGCTTGGCCTGGTGGATGAAAAAACCCGGATCGTTTTCATCGCCAACCCCAATAATCCCACGGGCACCTATCTGACGGATGCTGAGCTGCGCCATCTGCGCGAGAATCTGCGCGAGGATATTCTGATTGTCATCGACGCCGCCTATGCGGAGTTCGTTGACGAGGGCGATTATTCAAATGGCGCGGCGCTGGTCGACGACTATCACAATGTGGTCATGACACGCACCTTCTCGAAAATTTACGGGCTTGCAGCGCTGCGTCTCGGCTGGGCCTATTGCCCGCCCTTGATCGCCGATGCGCTCAATCGCATTAGAGGGCCGTTCAACGTCTCCACGGCCGCGCAGGCGGCGGGTGTTGCGGCGGTTGAAGATCAGGACTTTGTCCGGCGGAATTTCGAACATAACCGCGCCGAGCGGGACTATCTGCAACAACAGATTGGCGGTCTCGGGCTGGAATTTGTTCCAAGCCACGGCAATTTCATTCTTGTGAAATTTCCTGAAGACCCGGGCCGGAATGCGGATGACGTGCTTTCCTATTTGAAAGCGAACGGCGTTATTGTGCGCGATATGGGCTCTTATGGTCTCACCGCCTATCTGCGCGTCAGCGTCGGCCCCAAAGCGGGCAATCGTAAATTCATTGAGCTTTTGGAAAAGAAATTCTCCCGTGACTGATTCAGTTAAATTCAACCGCGCCTGCGTGATTGGCGTCGGCCTCATTGGCTCTTCGCTCGCCCGCGCTATGCGCGAAGCTGGCCTGGTGGATGAGATTGTCGGCGTTGACCGTGACCCTGACGTCATTGCGCGCGCACAAAAACTCAGCGTGATCGACCGGGGCGAAACGGACCTCGCCAAGGGCGTCAAAGGCGCCGATCTCATCATTGTTTCGACTCCCGTCGGCGCTATCGGCGCCGTCGCGGCGGAACTCGCCAGCGCCGCCGATGACGGCGCGCTCATCATCGATGTGGGCTCGGTAAAAGGCGTCGCCGTTGAGGCCGCAAAAGCCATGCCCGCGCGGGTGCATTTTGTGCCGTGCCATCCGGTTGCGGGTACTGAGCAATCGGGCCCGGAAGCGGGCTTCGCCAGCCTCTTCCATGACCGCTGGTGCATTTTGACGCCGGCCGCGCGCGATGATGACGCTTATAAAGCGGCGGTCGACAAAGCCGCCGCGCTATGGTCCGGCGTCGGCGCGAAAGTCGAGATCATGACCGCCGAGCACCATGACCTCGCGCTCGCCGTCACCAGCCACCTGCCGCATTTGATCGCCTTCACAATTGTCGGAGCCGCCGATGATGTGGAATCGGTCGCCGCCGGAGAGATTGTGAAATACTCCGCCGGTGGTTTTCGCGACTTTACGCGCATCGCCGCCTCCGACCCGGTCATGTGGCGCGATGTTTTCCTCAATAACAAGGAAGCGGTGCTGGAAGTGCTGGGGCGCTTTTCGGAAGAACTTGCAGTGATGCAGCGCGCGATCCGCTGGGGCGACGGCCAGGCGCTGGAAGACGCCTTCACCCGCGTGCGGGGGCTGCGCAAGGCAATCGTCGATGCCGGTCAGGAAAGCGCCGCGCCGAACTTCGGGCGGGATGACAAGCCGCGCTAAGCGCCGACCCGCGCTCTAGTCCGCTTTGTCCGGCATGACGGCGATGATTTTGATCTCCGTGATTGCCTCGGGCGAGAACAGCCGGTCAACGTCTATGGCTGTCCATGCAGGGTAGGGCGCTTTGATGAACTCATCCTTCACATCTGCAAACGGATAAATCTGCGCGTCGATATCGGTATGGAACGTCGTGATGTCCACCACGTCGTCCCAGTTTGCGCCCGCCTCCTTGAGAACGGCCGCCGCTTCTTCGAATGCAGCGCGAAACGCAGCGGCCATGGCTTCCTTGTCGACCTCGCCGCCTGTCGTGATGTCATAGTTGGGAACGGACGCCATGACGCCGGAGAGATAAAGCTGATTGCCAACCTTCACGGCGGGATTGTAATGGTACAGCTCAACGATCTCTTCAAAACCCTCCGGAACCACGGGTTCTTTTGCCGGGGCCGCCGCGGCTGCGCCTGCGAGAAGAATTGAAGCGAAATAGTGAATCATGAAGCCCCCCGAATATAATTGATCACTGCCTGCATGTTACAATGAACCGCGCGTAATAGCGAGCAGACCACAATGAAATTCTGCGGCTCTCCGTCAGGCAGGCGCTTCGATAAAGCGCATCACATATTGCAGATATTTGCTTTGAACCGCTTCCGCTTCTGCAGTTGTGGCGGCGGCAACTATCAAGCTCACGCCTTTCTCCGGGAAGTCACTTTGAAGACTGTGTGGCCATGCGGTGAGGCTCCCGTACTCGCCAATGACTTCGCCATTATGCGTCAAACGGAATGCATGAGGCTCGTTAGTTTTCTCGGCAATCTCGGCATATTTACGCCCCACAAAAGTGAGCGTTTTGTCTAGAGTTTTGTATTCAGACAGGTCGAGCGGCGTACAGAGTTCTTCTGTCGGGTCGATGTCTGCGAGATCCACCAGGGGGATCAGAAGTTGCTCCGGGTCGGCGTCGATGCTTGCGTCGTCGGGAAAGCCCGGAAACTGGGATGGGTGCGCGCGCAGCGCATCAAGCTGATAGTCAATGGCGCGCTTGCCATTGGGAAGAATACGCGTCGCATCAAAGAAAATATCCGGGTCGTTGCGGTCTGGCCAGGGGAACATGGCGCCATGGTCAACCGCTTCCGCCATTTCCGGCGTCATGCGTTCGAATATGGTGTAGGTATTTTCAAAAAGCACGCGCGGACGGTCTTCGACGGGAAGGCGATTAACGGCTTCGACCAGAAGAAGAGAGGTCGCGCGATGATTTGGATTGCATGTTGAGCCATGCCGAGGGTCAATGCCGAATACCACGTCCGGCTTGTTGCGGCGAAGCAGGTCAACGACTTTCTCGACAAGCGCCTCGCGTCCGCCATTCATTTCTTCCCATCGAACAAGATTGCGACGCAATCCTTCGCCGTCATGTGCATAAAAAAGATCCTGCCAGCCGAGAAATTCGGTGCTTCCATTTGCGATGGCGGCCGATGTCGCTAATTCCTGTTTGCGAATGGCGGCGCACGCATCGAAGTCAATCATTCCCATCGTCTCCATACAGCCAAGCTCCGCCGAAGTCGTGATGGTGAAATGACAAGTCGCCCCGTTAATGAGGCAGGCTTCAGCGAAAATCGGCATCAACACCCATTCGTCATCAGGATGCGCCCCGAGAAAGAGGAGTTTCTGACCGCGTAAAGAGTCTGCAAGATCGACTTGTGTTGCTTGTTCATTTGTCGTCGCGTGCCGGTCGCACGCTCCCAGCAAAAAGACCCCTAGAAAAATGAGCAAGCTGCGCATTATCGTACCCCCCAAATGGAATTTGCGCACGGTAGCGCGGCTTCGAAGATAACAGCACTCGCTGGTGTGCGCGATAATTTTTGTGATCTACGCCAGTTCGCAATGTCGGCGCCTATCCAGGATCGGGTGGTTTGGCGATAGGTTGGGCGGCCATTTCAGGCCAAAACGCCCTTTGGACTTTACGCGTCTTCTTCTTCCATCGTCACATCGTAGCCCCACAGGGTTTCGATATGGGTGAGGACGGCGGCGGCGGTTTTCTCGTTCAGCTTGCGGCCATTATGGATCGTGTGGCGGAGCTTTAGCGTGCGGTCGCCGCCGAGATCGGCGCCGACAACCTGAATGTTCGGCTCATGCATGCCGAGATCATACATGGCGGCCAGCGCCTGACGCACTTTGCGGAAGCCGCGATCGTCATGGATCGCGTCAATCTCAACATGGCTGGCTTCGGAATCATCGCCGATGGCGAACATCCGGAAATGGCGCATCACGGTTGGTGAGAGATATTGCAGGATGAAACTCTCGTCGCGGTAATTGGCCCACGCGTCTTTCAGGACGTTGCGCCAGTCGCCTGAGCCCGCAATATCCGGGAACCATTCGTGGTCCTCTTCTTTTGGGTCTTCACAGATGCGCTTGATGTCTTCCATCATCGCGAAACCGAGCGCGTAAGGATTGATGCCCGAATAGCGCGGGTCGTCGAATTCCGGCTGGAACACGACGGAGGAATGGGAGTGCAAAAACTCCATGATCGCGCCTTCGGAAATCTGCCCGCGATTATAAAGTTCGTTCATGATGTAATGGTGGACAAAGGTCGCGCAGCCTTCATTCATGACCTTGGTCTGTTTTTGCGGATAGAAATATTGCGCGATATTGCGCACGATCCGCACCAGCTCGCGCTGCCACGGGCGTAAAACGGGTGAAGCTTTTTCAATGAAATAGAGGAGGTTCTCCTCGGGGAGCTGAATGTTGCGGACTTCCGCCTGACGTTCTTCCAGCTCGTCCTCGGGCTCCTCCGAATTGGGGAGCGTGCGCCAGATATCGTTGAAATTCGTCTCTTCATGTTTGACGCGCGCGGCGATTTTCGCGAGTCGGTCGGCGTCGGAAAGGCGGGGCGGGCGGTTATAACGAAAGACGCCCTGATCCATCAGCGCATGCGCCGCGTCGAGCACCGCCTCGACTTCCTCAAAGCCATATTCGTCTTCGCATTTAGCGATGTATTTCTTGGCGAAGTCGAGATAGGGCAGGATGCCTTCGGCGTCGGTCCACTGACGGAAGAGATAATTGTTCTTGAAAAAATGATTATGCCCGAAAGAAGCGTGCGCCATCACCAGCGCCTGCATGGTCATGGTGTTCTCTTCCATGAGATAGGCGATGCAGGGGTTGGAGTTGATGACGATCTCATAGGCGAGACCGGTGTAGCCCTTTTGATAGGTCATCTGGTCGCGGGCGAAATGTTTGCCGAAGGACCAGTGCTTGTACATCAGCGGCATGCCGTGGCTGGAATAGGCGTCGAGCATCTGCTCCGACGAGATGATCTCGATCTGGTTCGGGTAGACGTCGAGGCCGAGATCATTGAGCCCGATATCCTCGATCGCGTCATAGGCGCGCTTCAGGGTCTCGAAGTCCCAGTCGGCTTCGTTGTAGATGAGGGGGAGTTTTTCTGAGACCGCGCTCACGCCGCCTCCTTCCGGTCGCGGGCGAAAAGCTCGCGGAAGACCGGGAAGATGTCCTGCGGGCGGGCGATGCGCGTTTGCGCGAAATTCGGCCATTGCGGCGCGAAAGTGCGATAGGCGCGCCAGAGCTCCGCGCCTGAATCCGCGTCAGAAAAGACTTCCAGCTCGCGCTCGTCGAGAATTTCGATATAGGCGTAATATTGCGAGATCGGCATCACCTCTTCGCCCAGCATTTCAACGCAGCGTTTGGCGTCGCCGGACTGGGTAAAGCCGTCGGAGGCCTGCGCCACATAGATGTTCCATTCATGCGCCGGGAAGCGCTCGCGCTGGACTTCCAGCATTTTCTCAAGCGCCGTTGAGACCACTGTGCCGCCGGACTGGCGCGAATAGAAAAAGGTTTCCTCGTCCACTTCCTCGGCGTGATGGGTGTGGCGGATGAAGACAACCTCGACGCGCTCATAGCGGCGTTTGAGGAAAAGATAGAGCAGCATGTAAAAGCGTTTCGCGAGGTCTTTTTCGCGCTCACCCATGGAGCCGGAGACATCCATGAGACAGAACATGACGGCGGCGGTCGTTTCCACCGGCGTCGGCTCATAGGCGTTGTAGCGAATGTCGAGCGGATCAATGAACGGCGTGAAGCGGCGGCGCTTTTCCATGCCTTCAAGCTTTTCGAGGATCGCTTTTTTCTCCGCGATCTCGTCTTCCGATGGGCTGGCGATGCGCTCAAGCTGGAACAGGCGTTCTTTCAGCTCGTTCATTTCTTTCGTCGATGGGCGTTTCAGGGCGAGGCGGCGGCCATGAGCGTTGCGCATGGTGCGCACGAGATTCATGTTGGTGGGCGAGCCGGCGACGGTCAGCCCCGCGCGCTTATAGGCGTAGGATTTGATCTCTTTCAGGGAGCGTTTGACGAGGTTCGGCAGTTCAAGGTCTTCAAAAAAGATGTCGAGAAATTCGTCCTGCGTCAGCGTGAACTGGAAATTATCCTCGCCCTCGCCGCTATCGCTTGCGTCCTTGCCTTTGCCGCGGCCCGCGCCCTTGGGCGGCTTTTTAATTTTGTCGCCTGCGGAAAATTCCTTGTTGCCGGGATGCACCGCCTCGCGCGCGCCTTTTTCCCGGTCATGGGAAAAGCGCGGTTCCGCAGTCGACTTAGACGGGATCGAGATTTTCTCGCCCTTGTCGATTTCCTTCATGGAGCGGTCGCGCAGGGATTTGTTCACCGCTTCCTTGATCTGCGCCTTGGCGCGTTTCAGGAAACGCTGACGATTCCCAAGGGACTTGCCCTTGGGATTCTTGCGCCGGTCTATGAAATGAAACGAGTTCATTGGTTGTCGTTTGCGGTTTGCAGGCTGTCGGAACTACGGGAACTTTAATCCTGCAACCTACAACCTGTCCCCACAACCCTTATCCAGCTTTATTAACGCGCATATACCATTCGACGAGCCGGCGGACCTGGCGCGGCGTATAGCCCCGGTCTTCCATGCGGCTGACGAAGTTTTCGTGTTTCGCTTCCGTTTCGGAATCTTTCTTGGAGTCAAAGGAGATGACCGGAAGCAGGTCTTCGACCTGGGAGAACATGCGCTTTTCGATGACATTGCGCAGTTTCTCATAGGACGTCCATTTCGGGTTCAGCCCCTCATTGTTCGCCCGGGCGCGCAGCGCGAATTTGACGACCTCGTTGCGGAAGTCTTTGGGGTTGGCGATGCCGGCGGGCTTTTCGATTTTCGAAAGCTCAGTATCGAGCGTTGCGCGGTCGAGAAGCTGGCCGGTGTCGGGATCTTTAAAGTCCTGATCCTCGATCCACGCATCCGCGTAGGAGATGTAACGGTCGAAAAGATTCTGGCCGTATTCCGCATAGCTTTCGAGATAGGCCTTCTGGATCTCCTTGCCTATGAACTCCGCATAGCGCTGGGAAAGCTCGGACTTGATGAAGTCGAGATATTGCTTCTCGGTCTCGTCCGGATATTGCTCACGCTTGATGGCGTTTTCGAGCACATACATGAGATGCACCGGATCGGCCGCGACTTCGTCCGTGTCGAAGTTGAAGGTTTCAGACAGCACCTTGTAGGCGAAGCGGGTCGAAATGCCGTCCATGCCTTCGTCAATGCCGGCGGCGTCGCGATATTCCTGCATAGTCTTGGCTTTCGGGTCTGTGTCTTTCAGCTTTTCGCCGTCATAGACCCGAAGCTTCGAATAGAGGTTCGAATTTTCGTGTTCTTTCAGGCGCGTCAGCACCGAAAAGCGCGACAGAAGATCAAGCGTTTCCGGTGCGCAGGGCGCAGCTGAAAGTTCAGAGCTCGCCAGCAATTTCTCATAGATCTGGCGCTCTTCCGTCACGCGCAAGGAGTAAGGCACCTTGATCACATTGATACGGTCGAGGAATGCTTCGTTGTTCTTGTTGTTGCGAAACGCCTGCCACTCGCTTTCATTTGAGTGGGCGAGGATGATCCCGGTGAACGGAATGGGGCCGAGCGCTTCGGTGCCCACATAATTGCTTTCCTGCGTCGCCGTCAGGAGCGGATGTAACACCTTGATCGGCGCCTTGAACATTTCGACAAATTCCAGAAGGCCTTGATTGGCGCGGCACAGCCCGCCTGAATAGGAATAGGCGTCGGTGTCGTCCTGGGAGAAATGCTCAAGCTTCCTGATGTCGACCTTTCCGACCAGCGCGGAGATATCCTGGTTGTTTTCATCACCCGGTTCTGTCTTGGCGATGGCGAGCTGGCGCAGTTTTGACGGGAAGATGCGCACGACTTCGAATTTGGAAATGTCGCCGCCAAATTCGTCGAGGCGTTTGACTGCCCACGGGCTCATGAGGCCTGTGAGACGGCGCTTTTCAATGCCGTATTTGTCAGCGAGGAGACTTTTTAGCTCTTCCGACTGGAACAGGCCAAGCGGGCTTTCAAAGACCGGCGAAATTTCGTCGCCCGCCTTCAGAACATAAATCGGATAGGTCTCCATCAGGTCTTTGAGGCGTTCGGCGAGCGAGGATTTGCCGCCGCCCACGGGACCGAGGAGATAGATGATCTGGCGTTTTTCTTCGAGCCCTTGCGCGGCGTGGCGAAAGAAGGAGACGATCCGTTCAATCGTGTCTTCCATGCCGTAAAATCCGCCAAAGGCCTCGTAATGGCGAATGGTGCGGTTCGAAAAGATGCGGGCGAGACGCGGATCTTTTGATGTGTCGACCAGCGTTGGCTCTCCGATGGCTTTGACCATGCGTTCCGCAGGCGATGCGTATAGCATCTCGTCATCGCGCGCCGCCAGCAGGTAGTCGCGCAGGCTCATCGCCTCCTGTTTCAGCTTGGTGTAGCTTTCGGAGAAAACATCAAAAACATCGAGGCTTTGTTCGGTCATGTTCGCACGCTCACTTTTCACTCGCTCAGATCGCGGGGGCGTCCGCGACTTTTTGAATTAAAAAAGGCGCTGGCAAAAACCAGCGCCCCCATTCGCACTACGCAACATTGCCATCAATAATGGCGGTATCATCTTGTGGCGCCTTCTCCGGCTTTGTCGGCTTTCTGCAATTGATATGGGTTGCTTTCATGATGAAGCAAGCATGGCGCGTCGCCATTCTCTTCGCTTCTTTGTGATTGCTTCCCGTCATTTTTGCCCGCCGCAATAAAAAGTCGCCGTCTTTTTTCTTTTCTTTGACTGTCCCGTCCCCGCCTTTCGGCGCACCCCTATGCAAAACTCTCTTACGCACGCGCCCCGTTTCGGTGCGCGAAACAAGGTTAACCGAAGGGCCCCTAACATTTCGTTTCGTATTTTTGGCTCGTGTGCGAATAATATAACATCGATTACGATTCGGTGCGACAGTAAAAAGACGAAACACCGAGCCTAATTGTCGCCGCAATTTGACTCGTACCGTTAGGCGTCGCCCGTGAGCGCTGCGTGCGATTGGAAGCTTCTGCCAATGGCGCCGTAGAGTTTGTTCGTGCTTTGCGGGCGATTAGCGCTTTCACGCGTTGGCTGCCAACGGCGTTTACGCCGCTTCAATCTTTGTTGAGGTTTTGGAAACGCCTCTCCGCCGCGCCTGCCGCACATGCAAGTAGACAAGAACGCTCGCAAGGCCTGAGAAAAAACACCAGACGGATGCGGCGGCGAAGTAAAACGCCATTACGGTCACGATCGCGCCGATCAGCGTCACGGCGCCGAAGGCGACCACGTAACGGTGGCGCGATAAAAGCAGCGGCGCGACGACAGCCAGCAAATAAAGCTCTAAAAGGCGCCGCTCGAATTCAAGATCGGTCGCGTAGCGCAGGCCGTCCGCGACCGCTGTCACGGTGTAATGATGTTGGGCGAGGATAAAGGCGAGCGCCCCGGAGACGGTGAGCCCGGCTGCGAGCAGGACCCAAAGTCCCGGCCGGCGACGGCGCTTCGGTTCCATCGCGATCACGCTGAAGGGGATATAAGCGGGCCATAAAACCTGCGCGATGAGAAGATAGGCGACCACCAGGCCATAGGGGACAGCGCCGTCATGGAGAGTGAGCCAGATCGTCCCTTCGATCGCCTGATGGGCGGCGAAAATCAGGGGGATGGCTGCAAAGGGTAGATCCTTTGGTTGCGGCTTTTGCGCAAGCGTCGCTGCGCCGACGCCTGCGAGGAGGGCGGCGGCCGTGAAACTGGCGGCGGCGGAAAAGCACATGGACGCGAGTGTAGCGCCGCCCCGGGGACGGCGTCGACTGGTTTTAGGCTCTTGGGCGCCGTGGAAAAACCGGCCTATTCCACCGGCGCATTATGAGAGAGAAGGTCGCCTTCGCCCTCTTCGCGCCGCTCCTCCTCGACTTTTTCCTCAAGATGGTTGTCGGGCGCGACGTCCTTCGCCGCTTTTGACGCTGTGTGGGCGGCGGGTTTTGGCTCGGCCCGCGCCGGGGCCTGTGTGACGACCGCCGCGGTTTGTTCCTTGAGGATCGGGGGCGCCTTCTCGTCGAAACGCAGGCGATAGATCGGTTCGGGCAGGGCGAAGCCGGCTTCCTCGAGGGCGTCTTTCGCGGTGGAGAGTGCGAGGCTGCGGGACTTCGCGAAGTCAGCCTGACGCTGGTCGATCCAGGCGGCGAAGAAGATCACGATGTTGGAATCGCCGACCACCTTGATGAAGCCAATGGGAGGCGGGTCTTTCAAAACGAAATCAAGTGTCTTGATCGCCTCAATGCCGGTCTCGATGGCGGCGATGGGGTCGTCGTCGGCGTCGACGCCAAGTTCGAAATCAAAACGCCGCTCCGGATTGCGTGTGTAGTTGAGGATCACCGCCTTGAAGACGGTGGCGTTTGGAATGCGCAGATGATTGCCATCGAGCGTCATCAGGATCGTCGCTCTGGACGTCAGGCGGATGACGCGGCCTTCCTTGTTGTCGATCACCACATAATCGTTTGGGCGGAAGGGCTGTCGCAGCGACAGCATGATCGAGGCGATATAGTTTTCAATCGTGTCGCGAACTGCGAATCCGACGGCGAGGCCAATCACCCCGGCGGCGCCCAGAAAAGCGCCAAGCAGGGCCGTGGCGTCAACAAGGCTCAGGGCGGCGATGGCGCCAAGCACGAAGAAGAGTGCGCGGACAGTGGAGGCGGCAAGCTCGGCGATAAAAGGGTTGGGAGTGATGCGCCGCCAAAACCAGCCCCAGGCAGAGACGAACCAGCCGGCGGCGGCGATCGCTGCAAAAGTCGCAAGCGCCAGCACTAGGAGCGGCAGAAACCGCACGACATCCCGGAAGAACGTTTCGGCCTGTCCCGCCGCCGGGGTCAGGCGCGTGGTGACGGAGACGTCTCTTTCGATTTCATTTTCAACCGTAACCACGCCATTGATCCGCGCGGCGATGGCTTCGGCCCGGCTTGCGGCGTCCGCCGTCTGGGTCTCGCCCGTGAGCGTCACGACACCTGAGGCAACCGACGCGTCAACGCCTTTCAGTGTATCGATTTCGGCGAAGATATCTTGAATGCGCGCCGCGATTTCGCCGTCGCTGGCGCCGGGCGGGGCGGTTTCGATCACCGGCTCGGGCTCTGCCGGCGCTTCTTCCTGTGCATAGATGGGCGTCGCGGCGATTAGCATCATCGCCGAAAAGAGAAGCGCAATTGTCCTGTAAGCTGCCGGCATGAGGCTGGAGAACACGGTTTCGCCCGAATGGTTGCGAGGTCAGATGTGCCTGCAGCCTAGCGCGCTATCGCGTCGTCGATCAACTTGGCGGTCGCCCCGGCGCCGAAAATCTTCGTGAAAGCACCCATGCGCGGGCCGGCTTCCTGGCCGAAGACAACTTCGTAAAGACCTTTGAACCAGTCGCGAATGTTCTCGAACTCCTGGGCCTTGCCGGCGTCGAAAACGGCGGTCTGGTAGTCATCTTCAGAACCGCCTTCGCCAAGCTCTTTCAGCCGCGCTGACAGCATTTCAAGGGCGGCGCGCTCTTTGTCCGTCGGCGCACGGAATTTCTTTGTCGGCTCGATGAAGCGTTCGAAGTAACGTTGCGCATACCCGATCATCGCGTCAGCAGCGGCAAACTCCTCTTCGCTCGCGCCGGGGCGATATTTACGGATAAAGCCGCGCAGCACTTCGGCGTCAGCGCCGCCGGCCGCGCTGACCAGATTGAGGATCATGGCGAAGTTCACCGGCGGCAGCACCGCAGGGGGCTTGCCCTGATGGATATGCCAGGCCGGATTGTCGAGCGCCTTGCCGCCATCCTGTCCCGCATATTTATCGAGATGCGCCCAATATTCGTCGGCGGTTTTCGGGATGATGTCGAAATGGAGCTTCTTCGCAGATTTCGGATTCTGGAACATGTAAAGGGAAAGGCTCTCTGGCGAGGCGTAGGTAAGCCATTCCTCGATGGTGATGCCGTTGCCTTTCGTCTTGGAGATCTTCTTGCCCTGTTCGTCGACAAAGAGCTGGTAGTTAAAGCCCGCCGGCGGTTCGGCGCCGAGCGCTTTCACGACGCGGTTCGACAGGCGCACCGATTCGGTCAGGTCCTCGCCGGACATCTCATAGTCAACGCCGAGCGCATACCAGCGGCCGGCCCAGTCGACTTTCCATTGCAGCTTGACGGCGCCGCCAGCGACAGACGTGCGGACCTTTTCGCCATTTTCATCCTCAAAAACGACTTCGCCTTTTTTCGCATCGATCTCCAGCATCGGCACATAGAGGACGCGGCCCGTCGATGGTGAGATCGGCAAGATCGGCGAATAACTCGCGCGGCGTTCTTCGCCGAGCGTCGGCAGGATGATCTCCATCACTGCGTCATAGCGCTCAAGAACCCGGATCAAGGTGTCGTCGAATTGTCCGCCGCGATAGCACGCCGTCGATGACGCGAACTCATAGTCAAAACCGAACTGGTCGAGAAAAGCCCGCAGCTTGGCGTTGTTATGATGAGCGAAGCTTTCATGCTCGCCCCATGGGTCAGGAACATCGGTCAGGGGCTTTTGCAGATATTGATTTAAAAGCTCCTGATTGGGTACATGCGGCGGGACTTTGCGCATCCCGTCCATGTCGTCGGAAAATGCAATCAGGCGCGTTTCCCGGCCCGTCAACAATTCAAAGGCGCGGCGCACCATGGTTGTGCGGGCCACCTCGCCGAAGGTTCCGATATGCGGTGGGCCCGATGGGCCATAGCCGGTCTCGAAAACCACCGGCCCGTCTTTCTTCACCTTGTCGAGACGCTCGATCAGGGATTTGGCTTCCTGAAACGGCCAGCTTTTGGCCTCAGCGGCGTCGTCGGCGGTGAAATTCTTGATTTGCAGGGCGGTCATGGCGTTGCTTTCGGCGTTAAACAGAGACGGAGGTTTAACGCGGCGCGGCGGCAGGTCAATCACCGCAAGGAAAACGGCGCATTTCACGCAGTTGCCGTTTTTGAGGCGCGCCGCTAGGGTCGGCTCGTCTGACACCCCGCATGAAAAGGAGCCCCTACATGGCCGGAAGTCTCGCCAGCCTCACGCCGCAAGAAGCGGTAATCTATTTGATGGTTATGACGTCGGCCTCCGACGGCTCCATCAAGGATGAGGAGCTACGGACCATTGGCCGGGTGGTGCGCTCTTTTCCCCTGTTTTCCGATGCGGATGAAGCCGGGCTTGTGGAGATGGCTGAAGCCTGCGGCAAGCTGATGTCGTCCGAAGGCGGCCTGCACAAAGTGCTTGAATCCGCCGCGGCGGCTCTGCCGAAGCATCTTTCTGAGACCGCCTATGCGGCGGTGGTTGATGTAGTGACGGCCGATGAAAGCCTGGATGTCACCGAGATCCGCATTCTGGAACTGATCCGCGATTCGTTGGGCGTTCCCGATGAGGGCGCCGCCGCGATTGAGCATGCTGCGCGCGCGCGCCATATGACCCTCGACGGCGCGGCGTAGCGCCGTCAACCGAACCGAGAGCCGGCGCCCGCCGCAAAGACGTTCATGTCAGTTGAGAATCTCACGCTCCTAATTGTCTCGGCTTTCAGCGTAGGCGTATTTTTTCATCCGAAGTTTCGAAACGGGCGACTGTGGCGCGCGACGGTAACGCCGCTTGCCTCGATCATCGGCTCCGGGTTTCTGGTGGCGGGGCCGATCCTCGCTCATGCGGCGGGAATAAAAGCCTGGGCTGCGATGGCGGCGCTTTGCTTCGTCGCCTATCTCTTTGGCGCAGCCATCCGCTATAATATTGCGCATATCGAACCGGCTTTGCGCACAAGTCCTTTGAAGGTGGTCACCGCCCTTGAGCGTGCGTCTCAGGTGGTGTTGTCGCTCGCTTACTTCATTTCCGTCGCTTATTACATCAACCTTCTGGCGGCGTTTGGCCTGCGCTTTGGCGACATCGTCGATCCGTTTGCGATCCGTATCTTCGCCACCGTGGTCATCGGTTTTCTGGGGTTGATGGGCGCGGTTGGCGGGTTGCGCGCCCTTGAGCGGCTGGAAGTCAGCGCTGTTGCGGTGAAACTCAGCGCCATCGCCGGGCTGATCGCCGCGCTGATTGTCGCCAGCATTGTCATGGCCGCTGCAGGCGACTTCGAATGGCGCGCGCCAACCCATCCCCACGGGATCGACGAGTTGCGCATCCTTTTAGGGCTGGTCATTCTCGTGCAGGGTTTTGAAACATCCCGCTATCTCGGCGATGAATATGACGGGCCGACACGCATCCGCACCATGCGATGGGCGCAATGGCTGTCTACGGCGATCTATATTGTGTTCGTGTTGCTCATCACCAGCTACTTCAAAAACGGCTTGCCGGAAGAGGGCGGAGAAACCGCCATCATCGACATGTTGGCCCCGATCGGTTTCGCGCTGGCGCCCGTCATCATTATCGCGGCGCTGGCGTCGCAATTTTCAGCTGCGGTGGCGGATATGAATGGCGCCGGCGGTTTGTTGTCGGAAAGCTCAAATGGCCATCTGCCGGTGAAGATAGGCGATCTTGTGACGGCGCTCGTCGCTATCGCGATTGTCTGGGCCGCGAATATCTATGAAATTATTGCTTATGCATCGAAAGCCTTTGTCATTTACTACGCCTTGCAAGCGGCGCAGGCGGCGCTCGCCGCGCGGCGCAATGGTGATCACGGGCTAACGGCGCTGTTTGTTTTCGTCGGGCTTCTTGCCATCACCATTGCGCTTTTCGCAGCGCCGGCTGACGTTTAGCGTTATATCGCCGACGGTTTTTGCAGCAACGGGAAGAGCGCGAAAATTATTTGCCCTGCAAGCCCTAATGCTCCTGCGGGAGTCTTGTAAGCGCCAAGCTGTTCACTGAAGGCGCGGTTGAATCCATATCGGCTGAGCATGAATTCAGCCAATAGCAACAACGCCAATGCGGAGGTGCCCATGAGAAGGCGCGGCGATGTTTGCGCCGGCAACCTGAACCGTTGCACCCAGTGATGGCACAGGAGCCAGCTTGCAGTGAGGATGAAGGGCGTTTCGATGAGAACAGCGCCAAACGCGCCGAAGCGCGGCTCCAGCAGGAAAACCCGCACCGTTCCTAACATGAATCCGACGGCGAAAACCGACAGGAAATAAGCAGCGCCTGCTTTCAGCGCGTTCATCGCAGCATCACATAGCAAACGCTGGCGACGATGAAGGCGACAATGATATTGAGCGCCGATCCTTCCCGGGCCATGCGGGCGATGGAGACGCGCTCCGTGCCATAAATGATCGCGTTCGGCGCTGTCGCCACGGGCAGCATGAACGCGCAGGAGCAGGAGATGACCGCGGGGATCATCAGCAGCTCCGGCTTTAGTCCGGCGCCGGTCGCGACGGCCGCAAGGATCGGCATCAGCAAATTCGCTGTCGCCGTGTTGGATGTAACTTCCGTCAGAAACGTCACGGAAAGACAAAGCCCGAGCATCGTCAGGAACAACGGCGCATTGGCGAGGCCTGACAAAAGATCGCCGATCAGCACATCGAGACCGCTCGCGCGAAACCCGCCCGCGATGCAGATGCCGCCCGCAAAAAGCAGCAACATGCCCCAGGGAATATCGCCGGCGGCCTTCCAGTCCAGCAACGCGCCGCCTTTTCCATTAGGCACGAGAAACATAAGAACGACTGCGAAAACCGCGACCGTGGAATCCCCCGCCATCTCCATACCCAGGGCGCCGGACCAGCCGCCAAACGGCTCAATGCGGGTCACCCAAAGAAAAATCGCGATGGCGAATACAATAAGCGTGCGTTTTTCATCGGTGCGCCAGGGACCGGGATCGGTAAGCTTTGGCGTCGGCACACCGCCGAGATTGCGGGTCAGCCACAGCGCCATCAGCGGAATGCCGATAACAACAATTGGGACGCCGATGCGCATCCAGCGCAGGAAAGAATATTCCTCCCCGGTGGCGCGCAAAAAATTGTCGGCGAAGATGAGATTGGGCGGCGTGCCGATCAGTGTCGCGGTTCCCCCGAACGACGCAGCATAGGCGATGCCGAGCAGCAGCGCGGGCCCTAGTTTCGGATCGTCCGTGCGCGACAGGATCGCTAGCGCCATGGTGGTGAGCATCAGGGTCGTCGCCGTGTTCGAAATCCACATGGACAGAACCGCCGCCGCGACCATGAAACCGATCACCAGCCGGCGCCCCGATCCGCCAACGAGATTGATCATGTAAAGCGCGAGCCGTTCATGAGCGCCGGAGCGCTCCAGCGCCTTCGACAACATGAAGGACGCCATCAAAAGGATGATGACATAGGAGCCGAGCGCCGCCGCCGCCTGGCGCTGATCCATGACGCCGGCAAGAGGAAACAGCGCGAACGGGACGAGCGAAGTCGCCGGAATGGGCAGGGCCTCGCTAACCCACCAGAATGCGGTCAGCGCCGTAATGGCGATGGTGGCGGTGACGGGTTGCGGCAAACCGCCCGCTTGGGCGGCGGCGCCAGCGGCGGCTGCGAAGACAACGCCAAAAAGGATGCGCATGGGTTTCATGGCGCGCACTTTGTCCTTGGTTGCAGGGCGCTGTCCAGCAGGAGAGGCTGGACTGGCCAAGCGGGCCGCGATAGGGGAGCGCTATGTCAGAACAGTCCCCGGAATTCATCTATCGTCTGGCGAGCGCTGCGGAATGGCGGCAGGCGCGCGATAGCGGCGCCGTCCCGAAGCGTGATATCGATCTCAAAGACGGATATTTTCACCTGTCTACGTATGAACAGGCCCTGGAGACGGCGCGTCTTCATTTTGCCGGCGCAGATGACCTGGTGGCGCTGGAGATTCCTGTTGCGGTGGTTTCTGACAAGCTGAAATTCGAAATCGCCCCAAAACGCGGCGAGGCGTTTCCGCATTATTACGGCGATTTGCCCTCGGCGCATGTGGTCCGCGCCATACGATTAACGCGCGATGGCGCTGATTTTTCGTTCGGAGAGCCCTTGTGAGAACGCCGATGATGCTGGCTGAACTGGGCGCCAAGGCGATGGGGTTGTTCGATGCGGAAACCGCGCATCATCTGACCATCCGTATGCTGAAGGCGGGTTACGGGCCGAAGGTGAACTTCGCCAACCCACGCCTCGCTATTGATGTTGCGGGACTTTCCTTTCCCAACCCACTGGGTCTGGCCGCAGGGTTCGACAAAAACGCCGAAGCGCCTGATGCGGCGCTTGATATGGGGTTTGGCTTTGTAGAGGTCGGGGCGGTGACGCCGCGCCCGCAACCGGGAAACCCCCGGCCGCGGGTTTTCCGGCTCCGCGCCGATGCAGGCGTTATTAATCGCTATGGTTTCAATAATGACGGGCTTGAGGCCGTCGCGGCGCGGTTAAAGGCGCGCGCGCGGACCGGGATTGTCGGCGTCAATCTCGGCGCCAACAAAGACTCAGAAGACCGCACGGAAGACTATGTGAAAAGCGTCAAGGCGCTTTCGGGTCTCGTTGATTTTTTCACCGTAAATATTTCCTCGCCCAATACGCCCGGCCTGCGCGCCTTGCAGGGAAAAGCCTCGCTTGAAGAGCTGATGCGCCGGGTGCTCGCGGCCCGTGATGCGGCGGGGCATGGCGCGCCGGTGTTTTTGAAAATCGCGCCCGACCTCGCCGATGAAGACAAGACCGACATCGCCGATGTGGCGCGCGCCATGAATCTGGATGCGTTGATCATTTCCAATACGACAACTTCGCGCGCGCCGAATTTGCGCAGCGCAGAGGCCAGCCAGATGGGCGGACTTTCCGGTAAGCCGTTATTCGCCATGTCGACGGCGCTGTTGCGGGAACTTTATCGGATGATTGGAAAGGATGTGCCGCTGATTGGCGTCGGCGGTATCGCCTCCGCCCGGGACGCTTATGAAAAAATTCTCGCCGGCGCCTCGCTTGTCCAGCTTTACACCGCGCTGATCTATGCAGGGCCGGGGCTGCCTTCGCAGATTCTGCGCGAGCTTCCTGCGTTTCTCGATGCGGATGGTTTTGATCGCATCAGTGAAGCGGTTGGCGCTGGCGCCGCCTAGCCGTCGAAAGACCGGGCGATTCGCGGCAGCCAGATAGCGAGCGTCACCGCCCGCAAGATGAAATACAGCGAAAACGCCGCCCACAGTCCGTGATTGCCCCAGCTGTTCGCCAGCCATATTGAGGCGGCGAGAAAAATCGGCGCTGAGACAATCATGGAATCGCGCATTTCGCGCGAACGGGTGGCGCCGATGAAGATGCCGTCAAGCTGAAATCCGATGACGACAATTAGCGGGCTGATAATGACCCATGGCATGAACGTGTTCATGTCTTCGCGGATCGGGCCTTCGGGTGTCAGTAAGGTGATGAGAGGTGTTCCCGCCGCCCAGTAAAAAAACGTAAATAAGACAGCAGCGATACAGCCAAGCAGAAAGGTCTTGCGCACAGCCTGGTCGTAACGCGCCTTGCCCGTGGCGCGGTCGCGCGCGCCGATGGCGCGCCCCACAAGCGTTTCTGCAGCGATGGCCGTGCCATCAAGAGCTAATCCCGTGAACAAAAAGAGCTGTAGCAAAGCCTGGTTTGCGGCGAGGGTGACATCGCCAAAGGCGCCGCTGCGCTGGACAAACCAGGCGAAGCAAAAGGCGAGCAGCATGGTGCGGATAAAAATGTCGAAATTGATGGAGACCGTGCGGCTAAGCCGCTCCGCTTTCCAGAATTCCTGCGGGCGCCAGTGTTTTTTTACGCCGCCATGGTCTTTCAGAAGAATGAGAACGAACGCCATGGCGGCGAAAAAGCCGGCGATTTCGGCGATCAAGGTGCCGTACGCGACGCCGGCGGCGCCCCAGCCGAGGCCCATCACAAACCAGTAGTCGAGACCGATATTAAGGAGTGTCATGAACAGGCTCGCCGCCATCAGGAAATCCGTGCGGCCGTGGGCCGTGAGCCAGCCAAACGCGGCGTAAGAGGCGAGCGCAAAAGGCGCGCCCCAGATGCGGATATCAAAATAGGTTCGTCCATGGGCGAGCGTTTCTGCGCTGGCTTCCGACCCTGTTCCCAGAAGCTGGAAAGCCGCAAGGCCAATGGGGAGCTGCAAAACAACAAGCGCCACACCAATACATGCGCCGATGACGCCGCCCCTGACCAAGGCAGCACGCGCTTCGGCTTCATCTTCGGCGCCGGCGGCCTGCGCGGTCAGGCCGGCTACACTCATGCGGATAAAGCCAAAGGTCCAGTAAGCAAGGGAGAAGATGACGGAGCCAAGGCCGATCGCGGCGATGTCGAGGGGGCGGTCTGATTGCGCCAGCGCCCAGACATCCACAGCGCCTAAAAGCGGCGTTACCGACGCGGCGACGGACGCCGGCCAGGCGAGACGCAAGATTTCTCCATACCCAACGGCCGGTTTGTTTTCCGCGACAGACATAAAGGCTCCTCAAGGCCCGCCCTTAGCCTGCTACGCGCCTGAAGTCACCGGCGATCTCCCGCCCGGCGTCGCATCGCAGAATTTTTTGCGGGTTCTGCGTATCCGAACCTGCGCCAGATGGGAGTGACGCGGCGAGTTTGAATGTGCGGTAAAACGCACTAGAAATGCGATGAGCTTACTCGTAAGTGCCCCGATTATACTGGACAATGAAAACGCTGTCTTCCAAAGGGGCATGAGATTAGAAAATCCCAAAGGCTAATGGGGGACGGCGGCGACAGAATTCCGGCGCGGACAAAATGCAAGAAGGACTGAACACCCCATCTCGCGATCAGATTGAACGCGTCGTTTCTCTTTACAATGGGGGCGAGCTTGACGCGGCTTATGCGGCGGTGACGGCGCTGATTGAGCAATTTCCCTCAGTTTCGCTTCTGCATAATATCCGCGGCGCTGTGAATTCGCGCAAACGCAACCACGAAGGCGCCGCCAAGGATTTCCAGAATGCAATCGATACAAATCCGTCGTTCCCGGACGCCTATAATAATCTCGGTGTCGCGTTGAAAAGTCTCGGCCGTCAGCAAGAGGCGGTAGAGAATTACAGGCGCGCGATTTCCATCAAACCGGATTACGCCGAGGCGTATTTCAATATGGCGAATGCGCTTCGTGACTTAGGACGCCAGGAAGAAGCGGTCACCGGTTACCAGCAAACGCTCAGAATTGCGCCCGGCCACCATGGCGCACGCAATAATCTGGGCATTCTTCTCAACAAGCTTGAGCGGTATGAAGAAGCGGTCTCGCAGTTCAGGACGGTCCTGCTGGCCAACCCCAATTTCGCCGATGCCCATAACAATCTAGGCCTGGCGCTGAAAAATATTGGCCGGGAAGAAGAAGCGCTGGCGAGTTTTGCCAAGGCGATCGAGGTCAAACCCGACTACGCTGAAGCCCACTATAATCGGGGAAGTTATCTGTTCGACCTTGGCCGCCGTGAAGAAGCCGCAGCAAGTTATGATGACGCTCTGCGGCTCAAACCCGATTTTGCGGAAGCGTTCAGAAGCCTCGGCGCGGTCAAGCGTTACGAGAAAGGCGATCCGCAGATTCCGTACATAAAGGGGCAGCTCGAACGCAACGATATTTCTGATAATGATCGCATGCATCTGAATTATGCGCTGGGAAAAATAAATGAAGACCTTGGTCAGCACAGGGAAGCATTCACGCATTATCAGAACGCGAATTTTCTGCGCAAAAAATTTCTGAACTATACGCCTGACCTGGAGCGCCGCATGTTCCGTATGGTTCGCGAGAGCTTTGAAGATATAGAGCGCATAAAGGAGATTTATCGAGCGCCCGCGGAGCCCTTTGGTAAGACGCCGATTTTCGTTGTCGGCATGCCGCGGTCTGGCACATCCCTGACGGAGCATATTCTCGCCAGCCATTCCCAGATCTACGGCGCCGGCGAGTTGAAGACGTTGGGATTCGCGGTGGATTCCGTTTGGTCGGGCGGGGAGGTCACTGCAAGGCAATTGCAAACGATCCGCGAGAGATATCTGGCTGAGATGAACCGGCGCGATGTTACAGAGCCTTTCATCACCGACAAGATGCATCTCAATTATCGTTGGATCGGGTTTATCTGCATGGCGCTTCCCGGCGCCAAAATCGTTCATATAAAACGGCGATCGATTGCAAGCTGCTGGTCCATCTTCAAATATTATTTCAGTGATTTTGGAAATGGCTATGCTTACGATCTGGATGATCTCGGCGAATATTATGCGAGCTATATGGATTTGATGAAATTCTGGGAGGAACGTTTCCCGGGCGCCATCTATAATTTCAGCTATGAGAACCTGACCGAGAATCAGGAAGAGGAAACCCGAAACCTTCTTGGTTATCTCGGGCTCGATCTGGAGCAGTCCTGCATCGATTTTCACGAGACCAAGCGGGCGGTGGCGACGATTTCTTCCATGCAGGTGCGCAGAAAACTCTATCAGGGCAGCTCTGAGGAGTGGCGCAAATACGAGAACTTCCTTAAACCTCTGATCGCGCGGTTGGGAGAAGACTAACAAAAGGAGCGCCCGTCAGGGCGGCGATCGGCCTTTTTGTGACGGATAACTGGAAAGAATGGCAAAGCCCGCCTGGCGGCACTGGCAACAAGCTCGACGCCTCAGAGATTGGCGCGCTTGCGCATCTTTATAGAGGCGAGGTTTACCGCTCAACCATCTGGCGCACGCGCCTCGACAATACGACGAACTGGTCGGTGGTAACGCTGGGCATTGCCTTGTCGGTCACCTACGCCGATCCGCTTGCCTCGCCGCTGCCGCTTTTGCTGGTGGGCATTCTCATCACCATGTTTTTGATTCTGGAATCGCGCCGCTATCGATTCTTCAATGTCTGGCGCGCACGTTGCCGCTGGATCGAGACGAAGTTCTATGCACCCATGCTGTTTCGCTCGACCCGGCCCGATCCTGGCGAGTGGCAGGATGTGCTCGCCAAGGATTACCTTGAGCCGCAATATCATATCGGTTTTTGGCGAGCCATGGGGCGGCGGTTGCGCCGGAATTATATGTGGATATTCAGCTTTCAGGCGGTTGCTTATATAGGCAAGATTATCATTCACCCGACGCCGCTGACGACGGTGAATGAGCTATTTGACCGAATGGCTGTGGGCCCTTTTCCTGGTGTCTTCATGTTGGCGCTGGGCGTTGTTTTTCACGGCGCATGGATTACCCTGGCCATACGCACGCATATTCTTGATCACCACAAACATGGCGCTGCGGGCAGTGTCGGCGGGATGGGCTAAGGCGCGTCGTTCAGCCTGAGCTTTTCCCGGAGCGCCGCATTTTCCGTTTCCAGATCTGCAAGCCGGGTCTTTAGGGGCGTAAATGCATCTTCCATTTCCGATGCGTTCAGGCGTTTGGGAATATGTTGCGGGCAGTTCCAGTCAAATCCCGCCACCCTTATGATCACGGCCCGTTCCGGTGTGGCGCGATAGCCGGGAATGTGAAGGCTTTGGACAATGTCGGGGTTCTCCTCTGCGTCGACGATGCTTGCATAACCAAGGAGTTTCAGCCGGCGCTGATTGGCGTAGTCCATAAAAAACAGAGCGATTCTGTCGTCGCCAGAAAGATTGCCAACGGAAAGATATTGCCTGTTGCCACGGAAATCGGCGTAAGCCAAAGTTCGTTCATCCACGACATGGACAAAGCCGGGCGCCCCGCCGCGAAACTGGACATAAGGCCAGCCGGTCTCAGATATTGTCGCCTGATAAAATCCGTCGCGCGCTGTAATAAACGCGGCCTCCGCTTGGCCTAGCGTATCATCGGCGGGCGCTTCGGGCGCCAGAAAGCGGGCGTATGCGTCAGCGGAGCCATGCTGGCGTTGTAATGCGCGAACGCGATCGGTGAAGGCGATCTTTGAAAAGGCGCGGGCCATGTGATGTCTCCGTGAGGGCTAGAGGCGCCGATCTGTTTCTTCGATGGGCGCATCATTGATGCTGGCGTAGCGCCGGCGCATTAAGCCGTCTGCATCGAATTCCCACATTTCATTGCCGTAGCTGCGCCACCACTGACCGTCAGCGTCTCTGGATTCATATTCAAACCGCACCGCGATATGATTATCTGTATGCGCCCAATATTCTTTCCTGAGTTTATAGTCTCGCTCGCGCGCCCATTTCTCGCGAAGGAATTCTGTTATTTCTTTCCGCCCATTCAGGAAGCGGTCACGATTGCGCCACTCGCAATCTTCTGAATAAGCGAGGGCGACGCGCTCGGGGTTCATAGTGTTCCAGGCGTCTTCAGCGGCCTGGACTTTCGCTCGCGCTGTGGCTTCGGTGAAGGGTGGTGTCAGTTTTTTCATGATCGAGCGCTCCTTTTTTGTGAAAGAAACTCCCTGCGGCTAGAGAGGCTGCCGCAGGGAGCTGCGCCTCCCATTTTTATTTTTTATGGCGCAGGAAGTGGTTCGCTTTGCGGGACAGGAGACCGTCAAATGTTCCGCATCGAGAAGATGTTGGTAGGCGACAGTCAAGGCGTGGCGTCGGAATACGCCACCATGATTTCGGGTGTGGTCTCTGCGGCGCTGGCCGCCGGGGTAAAAGCGACAAAAACGGTGATTGTGCCGGCCATCGCAATCAGGGTGACGGCGGCGCTAACAGCGAGCGCCATGACGTCCAGCGGCCTTTGATAAAACGTGGCCGGTGCGTGTTTTCTCATTATCCCTCTCCTTGTTCAGCGGATTTCTCCGAATTCGTCCGTCGGTGAAGTTCGGGTGTACCGATCGGTAAATGTGCAGATAGGCAAGAAAAACCGATCAGTCAACCTTGTGAGCAATGAAAAATGCAACTGGCGGGGTGGGAGGTATGCGAAAATTGCACAATATATTGTTTTAACTGAAGGAAAAATTTGCGTTTGCAATCATGCAAGCACGTATTACATTGACTGATCAGTATTATTGGTGAGGCGATATGAGTGCGTCTAAACGAGACGAGCTGGTGCAGAACGCGTTGAAAGCGTTTTACCGGAGCGGCTTTCACGCCATCGGCATGGATGGCCTCGCAAAGGAAACGGGCGTCTCCAAGACCGCGATGTACAAGCATTTCCGCACCAAGGAAGATCTCATCCTCGCGACCTTGCGCTTGCGTGATGAGCAATTTCGGAACTGGCTTGTGCGCCGGGTTGAGGCGTTGGCGGAAACGCCGCGAGACCGCCTGCTGTCGATTTTTGACGCGCTGGCGGAATGGTTTCGCGAACCGGAGTTTCGCTCCTGCATGTTCATCAAGGCGTCATCGGAATATCAGGACCGAAACCACCCGATCCATGTTGCATCGGCAGAGCACAAGCGCTTGCTGCTGGTTTACTTCGAAGGGCTTGCGCGAGCGGCGGGCGCCGCATCACCGGAGGCGCTGGCGCGTCAACTGCTGACCCTGAAAGAGGGCGCCATTGTGCTGGCGCATCTTCACGATCCTGAAACCGCAGCGGCGGACGCCCGGAGCGCGGCCCACATCCTGATGAAGAATGCGGGCCTTTAACGCCTCACGCGATTTGATCGTCTAGTGCTTATTCCTGAAAACTGAGTGCCGTCCCGTTGGCTTCCACAACCCGGTAAAAACAGGATTTGCGCTTGGTGTGACAGGCGGGGCCGGTTTGCTCGACCACAAGTTCTATGGCGTCCTGATCGCAATCGGTGCGGATTTCGAGCACCCGCTGGATGTGGCCGGACGTTCCGCCCTTGCGCCAGAGCTGACCCCGTGAGCGGGACCAGTACCATGCATCGCCAGTCTCGATGGTTTTGGCGAGCGCCTCCGCATTCATATAGGCGAGCATCAAGAGCCGCCCTGTTCCGGTTTCAGTGGCGACAGCCGGGATCAACCCGTCAGCCCCGAATTTCGGGGCGAAATGGGTCGTTTCCTCGATTTTTCTGTCGAGCGTTGTGGGATCGGTGAACGGCGGCGGTGAAGCTGTTGTCATGGGGCGGGACCATAGCAGGCTGGGAGGGGCAGGGAAGCGCTCTCTTTCTCCCGCCTGACATCAGGGTTGTTGCCTCGGCGGGGCGTCGCGGCTAGCAACAGGCTCTGACTGATCAGCGACCTTATTGCCGGTGACTATGGCCCTGACGATTTATGACTCCATGGCGCGCGAAAAGCGTGTGTTTGAACCCGCCGATCCGAGCCGGGTGACCATGTATGTCTGTGGGCCGACGGTCTATAGCTATGCCCATATCGGCAATGCGCGCTCGGCGGTTGCGTTCGATCTCCTATACCGGGTTCTGCGCGCGCGTTACGGCGCCGACCATGTCGTCTATGCGCGCAACATCACCGACATTGATGACAAGATTATCAAGGCGGCGGCGGAAACGGGCGAGCCGATAGAGGCGGTGACGAAAAAATTCGCCGACATCTATCGGGCCGATATGGGCGCGCTCGGCGTTATCCGGCCCGGACTGGAGCCGACAGCGACCGGTCATGTCGCGCCCATGATCTCCATGATGGAACGGTTGATCGAAAAAGGCGCCGCCTATGCGGCGGAGGGGCATGTGCTCTTTTCCGTCGACGCCTATCCCGATTACGGTAAGCTTTCGGGCGTTGACCGCGATGAAATGATCGCCGGTGCGCGGGTTGAGGTTGCGCCTTATAAAAAGAATCCGGCGGATTTTGTTTTATGGAAGCCTGCGAAAGAGAGTGAGCCCGGCTGGGACAGTCCCTGGGGCCGAGGCCGTCCGGGCTGGCACCTGGAGTGCTCGGTGATGATCGAGAGCGAGTTGGGCGAGACCATCGATATTCATGGCGGCGGACAGGATTTGCGTTTCCCCCATCATGAAAACGAGATTGCGCAATCGGCATGCGCCCATCAGGGCGCGCCGCTCGCCCGTTACTGGATGCATAACGGTTTCCTTCGCATGGGCGCCGACAAAATGTCGAAGTCGCTGGGCAATATCGTGCTCGCTCATGATCTGCTGAAAGATTGGCATGGCGAAGTAATCCGCTGGGCGCTGTTGTCGGCGCATTATCGCCAGCCGCTCGAATGGACCGAGGAGCTACTGAAGCAGTCGAAGAAACAGCTCGACCGCTTTTATCGCGTTCTGGAAGAAATTCCGTTTGCGGAAGAAACCGGCGACGCGCCGCAAAGCGTCATGCTGGCGCTGGAAGACGATTTGAATACGCCTGAGGTGTTTGCAGGGTTGCATGAGCTGCGCGACATCGCTGGACAAATAGATGGCGACGCCAAGACAGCGGCGATTACACGCTTGCGCGACGCCGGCCGGTTGCTGGGCTTTTTCAATGAACACCCGGCGCAATGGTTCCAGTCGACGAGCGGCAGCGGTCCCTCGGCGGAGGACATCGAGGCCCTGATCGCAGAACGGGCTGAGGCGCGCAAAGCAAAGGATTTTGCACGTTCGGACGAGATACGCGACGACCTGGCGGCCAAAGGGATTATTCTCGAAGACGGGCCGCAAGGCGCAACATGGCGTCGGGCGTAGCGTCATGCGCCTGATCGAAGCGGTCTTCCCGGCAAGCAAGCGCGACCAGGTCGAAAAAGCGCTGGAGGAATGCGAGCCCGATCATTGGCGTTTTTCCGCGACCGAGGAAAGCGAGTGTTCAGTTCTGCGGGCTTTTTTCACCGAGAATGGCGCGCAAGGACTTGTCGATTCGCTGCAGGATATCTGCGAAAACGAAGATAATTGGCGCATCATCGTTTTACCGGTGGAGGCGACTGCGCCCAAGCCCGATGTCGATGAAGAAAAGGGCGAAAAAAGCGGCCGCGAGAAGTCGGCGTTGCGCGAGGAAATTTACGACGACGTCGCCGACGGCGCTGAGCTTAGCCTCGACTTTTTTATCCTCACCTTCGCGTCGGCTATCGTGGCGGCGCTCGGACTGAACGCTGACAATATCGCCGCCGTGATCGGCGCCATGGTGATCGCCCCGTTGCTCGGCCCCATCCTCGCCATTTCGCTTGGCGCCGCGCTGGGCGATACGAAGTTGTTCTTGCGCGCGGGACGCAATGCGATCGCCGGACTCGCGCTTGGGTTTGCAACAGCAGCGCTGATCGGCGCCATGTTCGGCGTAAATACTGAAAGTGATGAATTGGTAAGCCGCACCATAGCGGGTATCGATTCCGTGGTGCTGGCGCTCGCCGCCGGCGTCGCCGCGGCGCTTTCCATTGTTGCGGGCATTTCCACGGCGCTGGTGGGCGTCATGGTCGCTGTCGCCTTGCTCCCCCCGGCGGCGGCGGCGGGACTGTTTCTGGGCGCCGGAGAGGTTGGTTATTTTGGGCGCTCGCTATTGCTGCTGACGGTGAATGTGGTTTGCATCATGATCGCCGCGCAGGGCGTCTATTTTTATAAAGGTGTGCGCCCCCGGACCTGGTTTGAGAAAAAAGCGGCTGGCAAGGCGTCGAAAGTTAACCTCGCGGTGTTAACGGTGCTTCTGGTTCTCCTTGTGGGAATTATCGTATTCGCGCCGACCGGCTCCATGCCGGATGTGCCGGGTTCGGGCGATTGAGTTTAGGTGCTTTCTGGCTGTCTGAAGGTCCGGGAATTGCAAAGGCCGGGTCTGACAAAATTGCAAGCGTTATGACGATGCCGGGGGAGAAATGAGCCGTCAAAAATTAACTGTCCGCGTTGTTGAAGAGCGTGGCGATCAGTCGGTGCGGCGTGCGCTGAAGATTACAGATCATCCTGACATCTGGTTTGAGATGAGCGGAGATCTCCTGCCGCCGCCTGTCGAGGTTCATGACTTTGCAGCGATCGCGATGATCTTTATCGGGATGCGTAGCGGCCGCGATGTCCATATTGAGGGGCCTGTCACCCGTCTATGCCTTCGCGGGCTCGCCGAGTTTCAGGAATTGTGGATTAACTGGCGTTTGCCGGGCTATTCGCGTGTGGAGATCACATCGGACAGTGTCGTTGAGGGGCCGGCGACCGCGAACGCCGTGACTGACGGGAGCGGGATCTTTGCCTATTCCGGCGGTATTGACGGAGCATGTGCGTTTCTGCGTCATGTTGGTGACGATCTTGGCGTCAGAAAGATAAAGCCTGCCGGCGTCATGCTTATGCATGGCTTCGATATTCCGGTCAGCGATGACGCCTGGTTCGACAAGGCGAAAGAGGATGCGCGTCAGGGGCTGCATGAGTTTAATGTTCCCTTTTGCATTGTCCGCACGAATTGGCGCGACTTCCATTTTGGGTTTTGGGCGCTGGAGCATGGCGCCGGTCTTTTCGCGGCGTTGCATCAGTTTTCAGGCGTTGTCCAATACGGCGTAATCGGCGCTAATGAGGATTACCGCAATCTTGTGATCCCCTGGGGGACGAGCGCGCTGTTCAATCACTTTTTCTCTGGTGGGCGATTTTCAATCCACACGGAATGTTCAGGCATGACGCGTTGCGAGCGCGTGGAAAAAGTCTGTGAGTATCCAAATGTTGCAAAGCACATTCGGGTTTGCTGGGAGAATAAGGTCGCGGGCTTAAATTGCGGAAAATGTGAAAAATGCATTCGCACGAAGCTTAATTTTATGGCCGTTGGCCATGAGCCGGTTTGCTTCGACAGGCCGCCAACGACTATGGAGATCCTGGGCGTCAAGGCGCGTGAACGGATGAAAATCACCTATCTTCACGAAATTCTGGATGAAGCGAAGGCGCGGAATCTGCCGCTGTCTTTCCGGGCGCCGGTCTTTTTGCTGATGATCAAGTCGGAAGTCTTTTTCGTCCTCAGAAAAATAAAGAAAGCCCTGACGGCCGGGTTTTCCAAAACGGCGTGACTGAAAAGACTTGATCCACGTCAAGGACATAGGGCGCTTTCACTGTGAATATCCCCGCCGCAGAGTGTTATCCCGGCGAGGTCCCTATGTCCGCAATGCTTGTTTCCGAACGCCAGCCCATAGAGGGTACGACGCTGTTTGACGGCGACATGGCCCAGCGCGGCTACGCGCTGAACGCGATGTGTTATTCCTTTAACGATGCGGAAAACCGGGAAGAGTTTCGCCGCGACGAGGAAGCCTATTGCCGCAAATACCATTTGACGCCGGGCCAGCGCCGCGCAGTCGCCGATCGTGATGTGCTGGGCATGATCGCCGAAGGCGGCAATGTCTATTACCTCGCCAAGCTTGCCGGCATATGGGGCCTGAATGTGCAGGATCTTGGCGCCGCGCAGACCGGGCTCAGCGTCGACGCTTTCAAAGCGAAGTTGCTTTCATACAGCGAATAGGAGGCGCCGGGCATGACGGAAATTATTGGCGGATATTTTACGAGTCATGTGCCTGCCATCGGCGGCGCCATTGCGAAAGGGCTTCAGGGCGATCCCTACTGGAAGCCGTTTTTCGATGGCTTTCCACCGATCCAGAAATGGCTCAATCAGGAAAAGCCGGATGTCGCCGTCGTCTTTTACAACGACCACGGATTGAATTTCTTCCTCGACAAGATGCCGACCTTCGCGGTCGGCGCCGCCCATGAATATCAAAGCGCGGATGAGGGCTGGGGTCTGCCGGTCTACAAGACATTCACTGGCGATCCCGCCTTGTCGTGGCATATTATCGAAGCGCTTGTTGACGATGAGTTCGATATCACCACCTGCCAGAAGATGTTTGTGGATCACGCGATGTCGATCCCGTTCGAACTCGCCTGGCCTAATGTGGACACATGGCCGGTAAAGCTGGTTCCCATCGCAATCAACACGGTCCAGCATCCCTTGCCGTCGGCGAAGCGCTGCCTCGCTCTTGGCCGCGCGGTCGGGCGTGCGCTCGAAAGCTGGGACAGCGACGACAAAATTGTTGTCATGGGCACCGGCGGTTTATCCCACCAGCTCGACGGCGCTCGCGCCGGCTTTATCAATTCCGACTATGACCGCTTCTGTCTCGATCATCTGGTTAACGACCCGGAGGCGCTGGTGCAGGATTCGATCGCTGGCATTGTGGAGAAGGCTGGCACACAAGGGGTGGAGATCCTGAACTGGATCGCGGCGCGCGGCGCGCTCGGCGCGCGCACGCTCACCAAGCGAACGGAAAATTATCATATCCCGATCAGCAACACCGCCGCGGCGTCTGTGGTGCTGGAAGCCGTGTGATAATTCCCGGAGTGGGGAGCGGGAATGTGCGGGAGGATTGCATTCTTTGCTTCCTCCCGCGTTTTGTCTGAAATCTTAGGCTTTCATGGCCGCGACGAGTTCGCCCACAGCGGCTTCGATGCCGGCGAGCTCTTCGCGCACCGCGGCGATGGCGCCTTGTGTTTCGGTCATTTCTTCCGCGCTGACATCAGTCGTGGCGAGTTCGATTTCCGCCTCGTCAAGCTCTGCGCGGACTTTTTCAAACGCGCTGTTGGTGGCTGAAGTGACCGCCGCGCTCGCCGCCGCCAGTGCGGCCTCAATCACTGAGCGTGTTTCCGGATTGGCTTCGGCTTCCGCGCGCGCTTCCTGGATTTCGCTAATGGCGTCGCGAATTTCGGCGCGGGCGTCGGCCATTTCCGCGCGCATATCCGCGATATCCTCCGCATCCATCTCAATCAGTTTTTGAAGAAAGTCTTCATCTCCAAAATCAAGATCGTCGAAGGAGATGTTGACGAAATCATTGGCGACGGCGGCGGGCGCCGCGATGGCGAGGCCAAGTGCGGCTGCGCCTGAGAAAATAAGCGTTTTGGCTTTATTCAGATTGAGCATGACAGGTTTCCTTTTCTGAGTGCGTTGTCGGTATTGTTTCTTTGGGGGCGTCCTGAATAGGCAACGCAACGTCCGGCGCCCCTTGATGGAATGAAGCTTGGCCGCCGCCGGCGAGCTCGGCAATGGGTTTGCGGCGAAGCGTTGCCGGACCGGGATGAAGCTCGACACGCGGGGGTGAGGAGGCTGATCACAGCTTCGTGCCGCGGGCGGGGGCGGTCTTTAAACGCGGCCGCAGCTCCCTAAATGGTCAGGAAATCATCAACAACCTGATCCGCCCCCTTGGGGGCGGTATGGGCGTGGCGGCCATTTTGCGGCATGCACCAGCCCGCAGGCGCTGACGAAGCGCTTACAAGGAGACTACATGATCACGATCCGTAAAGGCGTTGATCGCGGCCACGCCAATCATGGCTGGCTCGACACGCACCACACTTTCTCCTTCGCCAATTATTATCATCCCGATCATATGGGCTATCGCGCGCTGCGCGTGATCAACGAAGATCGTATCAATCCCGGCGCCGGGTTTCCGACCCATCCTCACGAGAGCATGGAGATCATCACCTATGTGCTGGAGGGAAGTCTTGCGCATAAGGATTCGACCGGCGGCGGCGGTGTCATCACGCCGGGACTGGTGCAATATATGTCCGCCGGTTCAGGCGTGACCCATAGCGAATATAACGCGTCTGATGTCGACCCGCTTCATCTTTATCAGATCTGGCTTTTGCCAAAGGAGCGCGGCGGTGCGCCCCATTATGAAGAGCGCAAGGTCGCCGATACGGTGAACGGCGCGCTGACGCTGATTGCATCGCCGGACGGGCGCGACGGATCTTTCGCGATCCGTCAGGAGGCGGCGCTTTACGCCGCCAAGGTTAAGGAAGGCGAGACGCTCTCTCACGACTTCCGGAGCGGGCGTTATGGTTGGCTTCAGGTTGCGAAAGGCGGCGTGGAAATTGGCGGCGCCATGATGCAGGCGGGCGATGGCGCGAAGATCGCGGAGGAGGAAAGCGTTTCTTTCCGTGCGCTCGCCGACAGTGAAATTCTGTTGTTTGACTTGCCGTAAAAAACCGCCATTTAAAGCGGCATGTTGAGCGAACTCTATACGGGCGGCGTTCTGGACGCGGCGGCGGCGATCCCGCCGGCGCGCCGTCTGGACGCGCCCGACGCCAGCGCCGCCAAGGTGAGCCGCGTTTGCGGCTCTGAAGTGACGGTTGATCTCGTGATGAAAGACGGGCGCGTCGCCGATTTCGGCATGGAGGCGAAGGCCTGCGCCCTTGGTCAGGCGTCGGCCTCCATCGTCGCGCGTAATATCATCGGCGCCGAAGCGAAGGAGCTATATCGCTTGCGGGATGGGATGCGGGCGATGCTGAAAGAAAATGGGGCGCCGCCCACAGGCGAAGGGTGGGACGAGCGCTGGTGTGACCTCGCCATGCTTCAACCTATTCGTGACTACCCACAGCGTCACGCTTCAACGCTGCTGGTCTTTGAAGCGGTTTGCGCTTGCCTTGATCAATTGGGTTACGAACCAGGCTGATGGCTAACTTAAGTCCAACGGACTGAATGCCGCAGGGGCCTGGCGTCAATCGTGATCGGCCTAACGGATTTGTCATCACAACCGCGCTTGATCGCAGCGCCAAGAAGGCCATCTTATCGGAAAGGCAGCGGTTCCTGCTTCTCTCCCCCTCTCGTCAGGACCGCTGTAAGGCGCCCGCGTTGTTCCCCCACAATGCGGGCGCAAATTTTTTCCAGACAGCTTACGCCGCCGCTTCCTGTGCATCCGCCGCGTCCATGCTGTCGGCCGCTTCTTTCAGCACCCAGGCCATGAATGCTTTCACCGCAGGCGAAGACGACTTCGAGGGCGGATGGACGAGGTAGTAGGAAAATTCCGTCGGGGTCGTGAGGTCGAACGGAATTACGAGCCGCGCCGCTTCCAGATCGGCAAGAGCCAGCGCGGCCTTGGCGAGCGCTACGCCTTTGCCCGCGACCGCCGCTTCGATCACGAGAGACGACTGATTGAATTTGAGGCCGCGATCGCCGGTCTTGTGTTCGACGCCCGCTGCTTTCAGCCACATCGGCCAGGTCGGGCACCCCGGGTCTTTGTCGTTGCCGCTGTCATGCAACAGCGTGTGATGGACGAGGTCCGCAGGGGTCTTGATGGGGTTGTCTCCGGTCAGCAGGGCGGGGCTGCACACCGGCACAATCTTCTCCGCCATCAGATGTTCAGTGACGAGCCCCTGATAACGCCCAGCGCCGTAACGGATAGCGATGTCCACATCATCGACCGCGAAGTCGACGACATTCATGTCGGCTGAAACCCAGACATCAATATCCGGATGGGCCTCCTGAAACCGGTCGAGGCGCGGCACCAGCCATTTTGACGCGAAGGAGGGCGCGACCGAGACCGTGAGACGGCCGGCGTCAGCCTTTTTGGAGAGGATCTCCCCGGCCTCGACCAGTTTGTCGAAGCCTTCCCGGAGGATGGGCAAGCTCGCCTGCGCCTCATCCGTGAGGAGGAGCGCGCGCTTGTGACGGCGAAAGACCGGGGTCTGGAGAAAGTCCTCCAGCGCCTTGATTTGCTGGCTCACAGCGCCGGGGGTCACATGGAGCTCCTCGGCAGCTTTAGTGAAACTTAAGTGGCGGGCGGCGGCTTCAAAGACGCGAAGCGCATTCAGGGGCGGCAATTGCTTCATTTTTCAGGGTCTCTCTCCTCATTCGAAGCCATTATTCGGATAGCTTTACTAAATAATCAAGAGGCAAGGCATGTATCACTCGCTTGTGAAGCGTTAATCAGGTGAGCTAATTCCTAAAAAATGCAGAAAATGCGCGATCCCGTCAGATAAGCTAAGGCATTTAGCAGAAATATTCGATTGAGAACGGGAAAACCCGAGAATAGCTTGCCGGAAACCAGCCCGAAGACGGGCGCAGAAATTCTATAGTGTTAGAAAATCTAATCATGAACGCATTTCCGGCTCATATCGACCTTAAAGACCGCCCGGCGCTGATTATTGGCGGCGGAGCGGAGGCGCTGGCGAAAGCCCGGCTGATGCTGGCGGCGGGCGCACGGCTGACCCTGATTGCCCGGAAATTTGCGCCGGAAACGAAGGCGGAGCTGCAAACCCGCGCCTATCTGCTCGAGCGCCAGCCCGTGGCGGCCGACATCGAGGCGGCGGTGCTGGTCTTTATTGCGGACACTCCGGTTGAGGAAGCGCGCCGCTGGGCCGAGATCGCCCGCATGGCTGGCGTTCTTTTGAATGTCGTCGACCAGCCGGCGTTTTGCGATTTTACGACGCCATCGATTGTCGATCGCGGACGGGTGACGGTCTCAATATCGACGGCTGGCGCCGCCCCGGTGCTGGGCAAGCGATTGCGCGCTGACATTGAGGCCCTGTTGCCGCCGCGACTGGGCGCGCTCGCCGACTTCGCAGATCGTTATCGCGACACAGTGAAAGCGACGAATGCGCCGGAAGCGCGCCGTTCGTTCTGGGAGGCGTTTTTTGACGGCCCTATCGCGGCGCAAGTTCTCGCCGGTGACGAGACCGGCGCCCATGAGGCAATGCTCGCGCTGATTAATCGTCCGCAATCGGAGCAAAAAATCGAGACCAATCCCGGCGCGGTGCATATTGTCGGCGCCGGACCGGGCGATCCTGATCTTCTGACCATTAAGGCGCTGCGGCTTCTCCAGCGCGCCGATGTCATTCTCTACGACCGGCTGGTGAGCGACGAGATTCTCAATCTCGCCCGCCGTGACGCTGACCGGTATTACGTGGGCAAGGCGAAGTCGAACCACGCCGTGCCTCAGGAAGAAATCGAGGCGCGCCTGATCGAATTGGCGCGTGAGGGAAAAATGGTTGTGCGCCTGAAAGGCGGCGACCCCTTTGTTTTCGGTCGCGGAGGTGAGGAGCTGGAAGCGCTCCGGAACGCAAACATCCCCGTTTTCGTCTGCCCTGGCGTCACCGCCGCGACCGGATGCGCCGCCGCCGCCAATATGGCGCTCACCCATCGCGACCACGCCCAGGCCGTCACTTTTGTGACAGGTCACGCGAAAGATGAGGCCGACCCCGCCCTTGACTGGTCGGCGCTGGCGGCGCTGAAAAATACGCTGGTCGTCTATATGGGCGTCACCAAAGCCGAAACCATTTCCGCCAGACTGATCGAGCATGGCCGCGGGTGCGAAACGCCGGTTGCTATCGTGGAAAACGGCACGCGTGAGAACCAGAAAATCGTCAAGGGATCGTTGGCTGAGTTGCCGCGCCTCATCGAGGTTGGAGGGATCAAGGGTCCGGCGCTCCTCGTTATCGGTGAGGTCGCCGCGCTCGCTGACGGCGAAACACTCATTGAGATTATTGGAAAAGAAAGGGCTGCCGCATGAAGGCCGTCACTGGAAACCGTCTCGGCGACGGCGCCGTTGTCTATCTTGGCGACGATGACCGTTGGACAACCGATCTCGCCGCCGCCGCGCGTTTTGAGGGTGATGACGCGAAATCCGTTCTCGCCGCCGCGCAGGCCCGCGTGAAGGAAATCACCGACGCTTATCTGATCGAAGTTGACGGCGCCGGCGCGCCTGCAGGCCGTGAAGCCTTGCGCGAGACCATCCGCAAATCGGGCCCGACCGTTCGTCTGGATCTCGGTTATCAGGCGGGGGCTTAAATCGTGGCGAAGCTCAAGATTTACGGGGATGGGATCAGCGGCAATTGCCTCAAGGTGAAATGGACCGCCGATCTGTTGGGATTGAAGTATGACTGGGTTGAAACCAGCGTCTTGAAATCCGAAACCCGCACGCCGGAATTTCTGAAAATGAACCCGGCGGGACAGGTTCCCGTTGTCATAATGCCTGACGGTAAATCACTCGCGCAGTCAAACGCGATTATTCTTTACCTCAATCGCGCTCATAAAGGCGGACTGTTGCCGAAAGGCGATTACGCCCGCGCCAAGGTTTTTGAATGGCTTTTCTGGGAGCAATATTCCCATGAAACCGCCATCGCCGTGCGCCGTTTTCAAAAGCATTATTTGAAGAAATCAGACGCTGAGATCGATCCGAGATTAATGGAGAAAGGCGTCGCCGCGCTGAAGTATCTCGAAGACGCTTTGCAAAACTCTACTTACCTCGTTGGCGACAAGCTCACCCTCGCTGACATTTCGCTCGTCGCCTATACGCGCGTTGCGCCTGAAGGCGGCTTTGACCTCTCGCCTCATCCGGCGCTGTTGAAATGGGTCGCGCGCATTGAACGCGATCTCGGCGTCCGTCCTGCAAAATCTAAAAAGGCCGCCTAATGTACCGTTATGATGAATTCGATGCGACGCTGGTCGCTGAACGGGTCTCGCAATTTCGCGGCCAGGTGGAGCGCCGTCTCGCAGGCGACCTGACAGAAGATCAGTTCAAGCCGCTGCGCCTGATGAACGGGCTCTATCTGCAGCTTCATGCTTACATGCTGCGCGTGGCGGTTCCTTATGGGGCCATGTCATCGAAGCAAATGCGCCGGCTGGGCGAAGTCGCGCGCAAATATGATCGCGGCTATGGCCATTTCACGACACGCCAGAATATTCAATATAACTGGCCGGCGCTGGTTGATGTCCCCGATCTTCTGGATGATCTCGCCGATGTCGAAATGCATGCGATCCAGACCTCGGGCAATTGCATTCGCAATGTGACGTCCGACCAATATGCCGGCGCCACAGCGGAAGAGGTCGAGGACCCGCGCCCCTATTGCGAAATGATCCGGCAATGGTCGACATTCCATCCGGAGTTTTCATTCCTGCCGCGCAAGTTCAAAATCGCCATCACGGCCGCTGAGCATGACCGCGCCGCAGTGAAGGTGCATGACATCGGCCTGCGCCTTTATAAAAACGATGAAGGCGAAATCGGCTTTGAAGTGATTGTCGGCGGCGGCCTCGGCCGGACACCCTATGTGGGCCATACGATCCGGAAGTTTCTGCCGAAGAAATATCTCTTGTCTTATCTCGAGGCGATCCTGCGCGTTTATAATTTGGAAGGCCGCCGGGACAATATGTACAAGGCGCGGATCAAGATTCTCGTCAACGCCGAAGGCATCGAAAAATTCGCCGAGATGGTTGAGGCGGAATGGGCGCAGATAAAAGACTCAGGGATCGACCTGCCGCGCGAGGAAATGGAGCGCATCAACGCTTATTTCGCGCCGCCCGCCTTTGAAAAGCTCCCCGATCAAAGTGAGGCGCTGGAAGAGAAAAGAGCGAGCGATAAAGACTTCGCGCGCTGGCTGCGCCTCAACACGGTGGGCCATAAAACTCCCGGCTACGCCATCGTCAATATTTCCCTGAAGCCCATTGGCGGCGTTCCGGGCGATATTAGCGATGTGCAGATGGAGGCGGTCGCCGATATCGCGCAGGCATACTCCCTCGACGAAGTGCGCGCGACCCATGAACAAAATCTCGTCCTGCCGCATGTGAAAAAAGACGATCTTTACGCGGTCTATTCCGATCTGGAAAAAGCCGATCTCGCGACGGCGAATATCGGTCTCGTCAGCGACATCATCGCCTGCCCGGGGCTCGATTATTGCTCGCTTGCGAACGCCCGGTCGATCCCGATTGCGCAGCGCATCTCCGAGCGTTTCGCCGACATCGACGCACAGGAAGAGCTTGGCGAGCTGAAGATAAAAATCTCCGGCTGCATCAACGCCTGCGGCCATCACCATGTCGGTCATATCGGCATTCTCGGCGTCGATAAAAAAGGCGAGGAGTTTTACCAGGTCACGCTGGGCGGCTCCGGCGCGGAGGACGCCTCGCTCGGTGAGATCGCCGGGCGCGGCCTGTCGTCCGAGCAGGTTGTGGACGCGGTGGAAAAACTCGTCGGCGTCTACCGCGAGCACCGTCAGGACAAAGAACGTTTTCTCGACACTTATCGCCGTCTCGGCGCCGAACCTTTCAAGGAGGCTCTTTATGAAGCTGCTTAAACTTTCCCGCGGCCGTCTTTTCCCGGCGCTTGAAGAGCCGCTCGCCGAAGTATCGCTTGAGGATTGGCGCGATAATCCGCAGGAACATGCAGATGCAACGGCGCTCAAAATCAGCAACGACACCTCACTCGCTGACGTCAAATGCGATCTTGCAGGTTTTTCAACGATTATTCTTGAATTCCCCGCCTTCAAGGACGGGCGCGCCTATAGCCAAGCCCGGCTCCTGCGCGAGCGCTATGGCTATACGGGCGAAATCCGCGCCCGCGGCGATGTATTGCGCGACCAGCTTTTGTTCATGGCTCGCTGCGGTGTCGACGCGTTTGAATTTACCGGCGATGTCGACGGGGCCAATGCAGCCATGAGCGAATTCTCTTTTGCTTATCAGCCAGCGGCGGACGACCTCGCGCCTGTCTGGCGCAAACGTCTTGACCGGGCTGCGGCGGCGTAAAGGAATTTCATGATGAGCGCATCAGCATCACTGCGTGCAGAAGATCTGCCCGACATTGCCGCCAATGACGAACGGGAGGCGCGTGCGCGCCGTCTCGCGCTGAAGCATTCCGGCGAGGATGCGCTTGAGATTTTGCGCGTCGCCATCAAGGAAGAATTTCCGGGCCGGATTGCACTTGTGTCATCATTCGGCGCGGAATCGGCGGCGCTGTTGCATCTTGCCGCGCAAATCGATCCGTCAATCCCGGTCATCTTTCTCGAAACGGGCAAGCATTTCGCGCAAACACTAAGCTACCGGAAGAAACTCGTCGCGAAACTGGGCCTCACCGATGTGCGCGACATTCATCCGTCGAAGGAAGCTTTAACATTCCGCGATCCATCCGGCGATCTCTGGAAGCACGACGCCGACGCCTGCTGCACGCTTCGTAAAGTGGAGCCGCTCGGCGCGGCGCTCGATGAATTCGACGCCTGGATCACGGGGCGCAAACAGTTTCATGGCGGCGGGCGGTTGAACCTGCCGGCCTTCGAAGCCTCGCCGACCCATATCAAAGTGAACCCGCTGGTGCGCTGGGGCAAAGAAGACATCGACGCCTATTACGAGGCGCAGGATTTGCCGCCGCATCCGCTGATCGCGCAGGGCTACCCCTCAATCGGCTGCTGGCCCTGCACGCACCCGGCGGCGGCGGGGGAAGACATCCGCGCCGGCCGCTGGCGCGGCGCCGCGAAAACCGAATGCGGCATTCACGGGCGCGCAGAATAGATTTTAATCGATCTCTCCGAGGAAAGCCTCAATCGCATCCCACGCCGCCGGCTCCGTCAACATCGGCGCGTGTCCAACATTCGGGACTTCCGTGTAATCGAAGCCGGGGTGAACGGCGCGCATCTTGGCGACGATTTCCGGCGACAGAAGATCGCTGATGCCGCCGCGAATAATCAGCGTCGGCTTATTCTTAAGGCTCTCGAACGGCGCCCATAAATCCGGCGCCGGGCCGACTTCCGCCAAGGCCTTTGCGACATTCGGATCGTAATCGAGCGTCCAGCCCTTATCGGTCTCGCGAAAGGTGCGGCGCGCGAATTTTATCCATTCCTCATCGCTGGCGTCAGGGAAGGCGACGCTGTTGATCGCCTTGATGCGCGCCGCCGCCTCTTCAATATCCGCCGCCGGGCCGTTGTCCTTTCCGACATAACTAGCGATGCGCGCAATGCCCTCCGGCGCAAGGTCGGGGCCCACATCATTGATGATCGCGGCTTTGACCCGGTTCGGCGCCGCCTCGTTGACCAACATGGTCGTAATGCCGCCCAGCGATGTGCCCACCAGCACCGCCTTCGGCATGTTCAGCGCATCCAGCACCTTCAAGACATCGTCGCGATAGGTGAGCGGGTGATAGTTCAGATAGTCGGGATCATAATCCGAGCACCCGCGGCCGCGAAAGGAAAGGGCGGCGATCCTGCGGCCCGTCGCGGCGATCTTCGGCGCCAGCTCTTCAAAATCGGCGACGTTGCGCGTCAGGCCGTGAAGACAAAGAACCGGCGTTTTATCGCCGCCTTCATAGGTTCGCGCGTGCAGCTTGAGCCCGCTGGCGACCGGAAAATATTGATCCTCAAAGGGGAGCATGAGTGCGCGCTACTTAATCCGGCGTACACGGATTGTCCGGTGCAGTTCATTCACCGTCATCATGTAATTGCCGAAAGCGCTGCGTTTCACCTTGGCGGTGAAAAGGCGTTCACGCTTGCCGAAATGCAATTTTTTGTCGTCTGAATCGAGCTGGCGCCAGACCTGTCCGTTATCGAGCGACACGGTCGCTCTTCCCATCGAATTGAGGCTGATCTCGACGACTTGGGCGTTGATGCTTTTGATGCGTTTGCCGTCTTTGTCCCGTCGCACGTCAGAGATGGCTTCATCGCCAAAGTCTTTCGGCGCTTCGGCGACCTGCTCAGGCTGGTCCGCTGCCGCCAGGCCGAAATTGGCTTTTTCATTTTCTTTTGCTGCGGCCACCTCTTCTTCGCGTACGATCCTTGTCACCTGCAGGGTTTTCGCCGCCCCCTCGAGACACGCAAGGCGCTCTTCGGCGTCTTCGACCTTGAGGCAGGCGATAGCGTCGTCAACGGCTTCGGCTTCGCTCGATTGAGCGGCGGCGGCGTTGGCGATGAAAAGGCAGGCTAGGATTGCGAAAGGCGCGACGTTCATGTCATCTCCTGAACAAAAGCGCCGCGAAGAGCGGCGTGCGCTGATTACACACAGCGCCCTTCATCGCGTCAACATGCTATGCTGGATTAGCCTGTAAGGCGCTTCAGAGAAAAGTAGAGAACAGGCCGGAAAACTGGGATGAGCGGAAACTTCATGCAGTTGCTACAAGGCGCCGCCGCGCAATTCCAGCGCGGCGCCTTTGAGGCGGCGCTGGAAGCCAGTGAAACCGCCTTACGCCAGCAACCAGGCCATCCCGAAGCCTTGCATATGAAGGCGCTGTGCCTCGGCCGCCTTGGCCGCGTCGACGAAGCGCTGCCGGTTTTCGATCAGGCGGCGGCGGGGCATCCGCAAAAACATGCGATTCTGGCGAATAAGGGAAACGCCCTTCGCGCCGCCGGCCGGTTCAAAGAAGCTATCGCCGAATATGAAGCGGCGGTTGCGGCCCAACCGGGTTTTATCACCGCCTGGGTCAGCCTCGGCCTTGCATTGCGGCAATCCGGTGATGGCGCGCGCGCGGAAGAGGTCATGCGCAAGACGCTCTCGCTGGCGCCGGGCGACGTAAACGCGCTGAATAATCTCGGTTTGGTGCTGGAGGATCAGGGCCGGCCTGAGGAGGCGGCGGAGATGTTTTCCGCCGCGCTTGAAAAGCAGCCATCCATGCATTTCGCGCGGGTTAATCGCGGCGCTGCGCTGCGAAAAATCGGCCGTATTGAAGATGCGCTCGCCGATTTACGCATGGCGGTGACGGCGGCGCCGAATGATGCGGAGACGCAATATCAGTACGCCAATGCGTTGCGGCAAGCAGGCGTCATGGCTGAGGCGGATGGCGCGTTTCGGCGGGCGCTGGCGATCGCGCCTTTGCGTAGCGACATTCATAGGGATTTCGCCCGGATGCTGTGGGAGGAGGGCGTCGGCGCGCAATTTCTGGAGCCGCTCGACGCCGTTCTGGCGCAATATCCGAATATTGAGCTGCTCTCGCTGAAATCGGAACTGGCCTATCTCGCGGGGTTGCCGGATCTCGCGGAAGATGCGGCGTCCCGGGCGCTGGCCCTCGACAAGGCTGCGGCGACGCCAAAACGGATACTCGGGCTGGTTCGGCGATATCATGGGGATTCCGAAGCCGCCGCCGGGATGTTTGCTGACGCGCTGGCGGCGGCGCCGGAAGATTTCGAGACGCTGCATACGCTAGTGGAAACCCGCCTGGCCCGCGGGGAATTTGAAGAGGCTGTGCGCTTGCTCAATCGAGCGGCGCCCCCGGAGCATTTGCAAAAACACATTGCGCTGAAGGCCAACGCCATGCGGTTGAGCGGCGATCCTGAGTACCAGCGTTATTATGATTATGACCGGTTCACCCGGAAAATGTTCATTGAGCCGCCGGAAGGCTACGCCGACCTCGCCACGTTTAACGCCGCGCTGGTGGAGGCGATTCTGCCATTGCACCGCAGCGCCGCCCGTCCGCTGGAGCAGACCCTGTATGGCGGAACCCAGTCCGTGGGTCGGCTCTGGGAGGAGCCACATCCCCTTATTCAAGCCCTGAAAGGGCAGCTCCTCGCAGCCGCAGCAAATTATGTCGAGGATTTGCCTGATGATCCGGCGCATCCATTTTTACATAGAAAAAGCAAAGACTTGGACTGTCAGGGCGCGTGGTCGGTCGTGCTGGCGTCCGGTGGTGGTCATGTGGACCATATCCATCCCAGGGGATGGATCAGCGCGTCATATTATGTGCAGGTCCCCGAGGAGGTGCTGAAAGGCGAGAAAGCCGGATTTTTACGGCTGGGGGCTTCAGGAACGGCAGGGGTTCAACTCGAGGCGGAACGCTGGTTCAAGCCTGAAGTCGGCGCCGTGATCTTTTTCCCTTCCTATATTTGGCATGGCGTCGAACCCTTCGCAGCTGAACGGCCACGCATCACCGCGCCCTTCGATCTCGCGCCACGATAAGCTCAGTTAAGCTTCTGTTAAACAAATCTGTTGTGATATTGCCACACTGGCAAGTGTAGTGCGCGGGCGCGTCTTAAGCTTGTTGACCTCATCATCCCGGCGGCCATAGCTTCTCGCCAAGTTGGCGGATTCCCGTCAGCGATCATCGTGCCCTTTTCTCGGGGGGGCGAATATCGTGAGTTCCTTGCTGCCGCAGGGAGGTCGCGTGTGTGTTTTAACTCGGAGGGATAATAATGTTAAGAAAGCGGCTTGCTGGGCGTTTCCTACGCACCACAATGCTTTCCGGTGTCGCTGCTGCTGCAGCCATGCCGGCCGTCGCCCAAGATGGCGACACCATCATCGTCACCGGTTCGCGTATTGCTCGCGAAGATCTGGCTGCTCCCAGCCCGATCGCCCGTGTCGACGCCGAACAGCTTACGTTGACCAATACGGTCAACTCCGAGCAGTTCCTCAACACGCTGCCGCAAGTCATTCCGGCTTTCGACTCCACGTCGAACAACCCGGGCAACGGCACCGCGACGGTTAACCTGCGCGGCCTCGGCACGCAGCGTACGCTGGTTCTCGTTGACGGCTCTCGCTACGTGGCTTCTGGCCCGGGCGGCGTTGTCGACATCAACGCGATTCCGACCGCGCTGGTTCAGCAGGTTGACGTCGTAACCGGCGGCTCCTCCGCTGTTTACGGTTCTGACGCCATCGCAGGTGTTGTGAACTTCATCCTGAAAGACGACTTCGAAGGCGTTCAGCTCGACGTTTCTAACGAAATGTCTGCTTCTGGCTGGGATGCGAACATCTTCAACGCAGCGCTGACCATGGGCGGCAACTTCGCCGACGGTCGCGGTAATGCGATCATGTCGCTGTCCTACACCAACCGTGAAGCGCTCTTCCAGGGCGACCGCCCTGGTTCGTCTGACTCGCTCTTCGATCCGGGCCCGGGCGGCACGGAATTCCTGACGGGTGGTTCGGGTAACGCGCTTGGCGGCCAGTTCATCTCGCTTGGTGCGAATGACTTCTCCGGCACATACCCTTGCGTCGACAACGGCCCGCAGGTCTGCTCCGGCAATGTGACTTTTGGCGGCGCAACGCCGACTGCTGAAGGGCGTCGTTACGTCAACCCGCAGGACCAGTATAACTACGCGCCAGTTAACTATCTCCAGCTGCCGCAAGAACGTTATTCGGTCTATGCCGGTGGTACGTTTGAAATCAACGACTCCGTTGAAGTCTATGCTCGCGGCATCTTCGCTCAGTCCGTTGTTGACAGCCAGTTGGCGGCGACGCCAGTCGGCGGCACCTTCACTCTGCCGCTCGACAACCCTAACATTCCGGCGACCTTCCTCACGGCTCTCAACGCTGCTTATACAGATCCAGGTGATATTGCGGATCTCGACGGTGACGGTGATGTCGACGATGTAGCTATCTTCGTTGCTCGCCGCTACAATGACGACGTTCTCGGTCCGCGGAACAGCCTCCGGGATACATCGTCCTTCCAGATCATGACTGGCGTTCGCGGCGATATCTCTCCAAACTGGAGCTATGATGCGTTCCTGCAGTTTGGTCGTTCTTCCGCCACGCAGACTCAGACGGGCAATATCTCGTTCAGTTCGCTGGCAGCCGGCATCACGGATGGCACCTGTAACATTTTCGGTGTGAATACGCTAAACGAAGCTTGCGCCACCGCGATTACCCGTACAGGCATCATTACAAACACTGTTGAGCAAACGCAGTTCGTCGGCACGATGAACGGCTCTCTCGAAGGGTTCCAGTCTCCTTGGGCTGAAGACTCTGTCGCGCTTGCGGTTGGTGTTGAGTACCGCGAAGAGTTTGCGAACTTCCAGCCTGACTCGGTTCTGGGCCCAGACGTTCGTGGCTTTAACGCATCGCTTCCGGTCTCCGGTCGCTATGACGTATACGAACTGTTCATGGAAACTCGCATCCCGGTCGTTCAGGGCGTGGCGGGTATCGAAGAACTCGCCATCAACGGTGCGTATCGTTACTCTGATTACTCAACAGTTGGCGGCGTGCACACATTTGCTGCTGGCGCTGAGTGGTCTCCTGTTGAAGACCTCCGTATCCGTGGTCAGTTCCAGCGTGCGGCGCGTGCGCCAAACATCGCTGAACTGTTCGGCGCCTTCACCAACGGCTTCCCGGGTGCGCAAGACCCGTGTTCGGCAGCTGGCGGTTTCGGTAGCGGCGAAGGTCAGGCGGCAATCTGTACAGCGTATGGCGTTCCTGCCGGTGCAGTCGGAACTGACTTCCAGCTGTCTGGTCAGATCGAAGCGCTGTTCGGCGGCAACCCGAACCTCTTCGAAGAAACTGCTGACACCATCACCATCGGCGGCGTATGGCAGCCGGCTTCGATCGACGGTCTCGTTCTTCAGGTCGACTACTACAATGTCGAAGTCGAAGACGCGATCACCGGCGTGCCGCTCCAGCTCCTGCTGGACCGCTGCTATGTTGCTGGCGACACAAGCACTTGCGACAACTTCTTCGGTCCGGGCACACGCTCTCCGATCACGGGTCGCATCGGTGCTCCGTTCCTGCCGAGCATTGGCGGCCTGAACATCGCTGGCTTTAAAGCCACAGGTATCGACTTCCAGGCGAACTACTCGTTCGATCTGTCCGATATCGGTACGGTTTCCATGGTCTACTATGGTAACTACACGCTGGAATCGAGCTTCCAGGTTGACCCGTCTGCGCCGGTTGTCGATTGCGTCGGTTACTATGCCGGTAACTGCGGCGAGCCGACACCGACCTACAAGCACACCTTGCAGACCTCGCTGGTTAGCGGTCCTCTGACGACTTCTGTTCGCTGGCGTCTGATTGGCGGAACCGAGATCGATCCCTCGGTCTTCGATCCTGCCACCCAGACGACGATTGGCGATCTGTCGGATGACATCGGTATGTTCAACTATATCGACGTCACGATGCAGTATGCTGTGAACGAAAATGTCGATCTCACGGTCGGCGTTCAGAACATCACAGGTAAAGACGCTCCGCTCCTTGGCTCTACGGTCAACGAACAAGCGAACACCTGGCCTGCAACTTACGAAACGCTGGGTCGCCAGCTCTTCGTTGGCGCATCGGTCCGCTTCTAAGCGATCCGAGTATTACGGAATGGGAAACGGCGGGCTTCGGCCCGCCGTTTTCTTTTTGTCTTCAATTGCCGACTGCGCTTGGCGCTGTGCCCCGCCAGATAGTGTTTTCCCTTTCGCCAAGGCGCGTTAAGACCCTCTCATGACATCGTTGAAAACATCGCAGGCCGCCCATTGGGAGGCCTATTGGGACGCAGCCAGAGGGCGACCCGCCGCCGTTTCTGGCGACGCGCCAGGCGACCTTTTTGACGAGATCTGGCGGGCTTTCCTGATGAATGCGCTTTCTGCCCGAAAGACGCCGTCGCTGCTCGATCTCGCTTGTGGCGCCGGCGTTATCCTCGACCGCGCGCTGGAGGTTGCAGGCGCTTCAACTGTGGTGAATGACGCCCGCTTTGTTGGGCTTGATTATGCGGGTTCGGCTGCGACTGCGGTTGCACGAAAAACCCCGCCAAAGAACGCCGCTATCCACGGCGTCGCAGCCAGCGCAGCAGAGCTTCCCTTCGCCAATGGTGCCTTTGATATCGTGATCAGTCAGTTCGGCATTGAATATGCTGGAGTGCACGCCTTTGCTGAGGCGGCGCGAACGCTCGCTCCCGGCGGCGCCATGCAATTCATCATGCATTATAAAGGCGGCGGCATCTATCGCGAGTGTACGGAAAACGCACGGGTGCTCAGGGCCGTTTTACAGCATGGCCTTTTTGAGGTTGCCATGGAGGCTGTTCGCGGGCCTGACCATGAAGGCGCCGCTGGCAAACTCAAAACCATCTTTGCGGCTTTGAAACCCTATCTGGAAGGCGACCGTGTCGCTGCGAAAGAAATGCTGGCGCGACTTCTTGGCGACGTGTCGCAACTCGTCTCGCGCCGCCAGGCTTACGCGCCGGCAGAGGCTCTTGGATGGTGCGAGGCGATGCGCGGTGAAGTCGTTTTGTATGAAGGGCGGATGCGCGCAATGACGCAAAGCGCCCTGGACATCGCCGGCGTGAGCGAGGCAAGGGACAGGCTCGCGAGCTGCGGCGCCAATATAGTGACGCCAGAGGTCCTGACGCCAAAAGGAAAGACCATCGCTGCGGCTTGGCTTTTGAAAACAGAACCGCCCACATAAGAACGGCGCCTTGAGAGCCTCAAGGCGCCGCATAAGAAGTCAAAATGAAAATTTACGCGGCCTCGGCGCGCAGCACCGCAGCGGCTGCGTTCACAGATGCGGCGATGCGGATAGCGGCCTGCACCTGCTCCGCCGAGAGCCCGGCCTTGCGCACGACCTGTTCATGTGAGTCGAGACACATGCCACATCCATTGATGGCGGAAACGGCAAGAGACCATAGTTCAAAGTCGACTTTTTCCACGCCGGGATTGCCAATCACATTCATCCGCAACTTTGCCGGCATCTTCTGATATTCATCACTGCTCATCAAATGGGTGGCGCGATAATAGACATTGTTCATGGCCATAATCGCTGCGGCCGCGCGCGCCGCTGTCGCGGCTTCGGGGCTGAGCTTGTCCTTGGTTTCTTCAGCAATGGCGTTAATCACAACGCTATTGCCGGTCGCCATTGCCGACGCGAGGAACGCGCCCCATTTCTGCTGGTCGCTTAACGAGCTCTCGCTCGACAGGGTGCCGAGATTGAGGCGAATATCTTTGGCGTAGTCAGGGATCTGATCTCTTAAAGCATCAATGCTCATGTGGTTTCCTTTCCTTACAGGTCGATCAGTGCGCCGGTCTCGAGGTCTATGCCCCGTTTTACGAGCGCTTCGCGCAACGGCGCGAGGTGGGCGTCATAGGGTGAAGTGGAGTTCAGATGTTCGGGTGACGGCGGTTTGCGCACCTGCGCCGCGCTGAAGGTGATGACCGTGCGATCCTGCTTGTAATATTCAAGACAGGTCGGGTCCCAGTCGAGGCCGCAGAAGTCGATAAGTCTGCGGATTTCACCATCAAAGTTCCGAACGAAATCCTCATACTGAACAAATCCAAGCTTGTCGCCAAGCATGTCGCGCCAGTAATCCATGATGCGCGCTTGTTGTGAGTAATAGTGTGCAAGATCTTCGAGTGAGGTTGACGCTTGCCAGCTGTTTGAGAAATTCCGGCGATACATGGAAAAACAGACTTCCACGGGATTGCGGCGGATATAAATGATGCGCGCTTCGGGAAAGACCCGCCGAATAAGCCCAACCGAGTAGAAATTGCTGGGCTGTTTGTCGGTGACAAAGGGCGCGTTGGCGACATTGTAGCTGCGGTACTGGTCTTGATATTTATCGCGGAATGTTTGCGCCAGGTCGTGCGGGAGCGGCCCGCGCTCCCATGCCTGACGGCCGGGTAGCTTCAGATATTCATTCAGGGCGAACACCATATAGGGCAGCTCGCCGCCGCTCGAGACATCCTTGTGCGCGGATATCGCACTATCAAGAAGGGTCGTTCCGGATCGCGGCATGCCGACGATAAATATCGGCGCCGGGCGGCGCGCGCGTTCAGCATCTGTGCCCGCATAGTCTTCCGGGAAGGAGTTGATAATCTGATCTACATAACGCTCTATGTCATCAGCCACATAACGCGCCGCTGCGTCGGTTTGTCCGAGGCTGCGCTTTAACTTGTTGGCTTCTTTCCAGGCTTCAAAAGCGCCGTCCCGGTCTTTGCGCTGGTGCAGTGCGTCGCCGCAGGCGAACAGGGCGATCGCCCTGTGCTTGACGCCCGACAGTTCGTTGGCGCCGATTTTCTTCGCCTGAGCGATCTCTTCGTCCGTAAAGTTCGAGCCCGACGCCAGGGCGAGCTCCGCAAAGGCTTCAGCATTGTTCGGATCGGCCGCAATCGCTAGGCGTGCATATTTGATAGCGTTCTCGAAGTCGCCGGTGAAGTTCAGATGACGGCTATAGCCAGCGGCGGCGAGAGTGTTGTTCGGTTCCAATTCAAGCGCGCGCCTATATAGCGCGGCGCCGGAGTCTAGATCGCGGGCGCCAAGCAGGTATTTTCCAAGTGTTGCAAGGTGAATGGCTTTTGGCGGGTTTTGCTCCGCGAGCGGCCGGTAAATCTCGGCGGCTTTGACGGCGTGACCTTGCTGCGAGTAAGCGAATGCAAGCGCCATGCGCGGCGCTTCCTCATCCGGGGACGCGGCGAGCGATGCGCTCGCGGCTCTGATCAGTTCATCCCAGTCATTTTTCTGCCGTGCGATATGAGTGCGCAGTTTGAGGGCTTGCGGGTGACCCGGTGCGGCTTTTTCAAATTCGTCGAGCGCCAAGGTAGCGCGTTCATAGTCGCCAAGCTCATAGGCGGCGCCCGCGAGGCGCAGGGAGAGGACCGGATGTGGCTGGATTTTGAGGGCTTTGTCGAGGGCGTCTGCAGCGCTTTTGTAATCTTCAGCCTTGCCAGCGAGATCGCCAACGCGGCCCCAGCATTCAAACCGGCCGGGCGCGATGGCTGCGGCGCTTTCGGCCTCGGTTCGCGCAGCGCCAAGATCGCCTTCGTTTTCGAGGAGAACAGAATAATTCAATAAAAAGCGCCAATTCTGGGGCGCAGTTTCGAGGGCCCGAATGACAAACGGCCTGGCTGTCTTGACGTCGCCGGTTTCCGCGAGGGAAACGCCCAAAAGGCTTGCGGCGTCGGCGTTTTCTGGGTTTTGAGCGAGAATTTCCCGGCAGAGGCGGATAGCGGTTTGGGCATCGCCATTGAGCCGCGCGGCGGTCGCCTGTTCAAGCATTGGGTTTGTCATGAGCGCCCGGAATAAAAGCCGGAAGAGGCGGTCCTCTTCCGGCGTCAGGATAGAAGATGTAAAAGCTTACAGCGTGTCGCCGCCCAGCGGACGGTTGCAGGCGCACAGTTCATCCGTCTGCAGACCATCGAGAATGCGGAGGGTTTCCTGCGGGTTGCGGCCGACATTAAGGCCGTTCACCGTCACATGCTGAATGACATTGTGCGGATCGACAATAAACGTCGCACGCAGCGCAACGCCTTCAGGTGCGCGAATGCCGAGGCCGTCGATCAGCGAGCCCGTGGTGTCCGCAAAAGACCATGCCGGGTGCTTGTCGAGATCCGGGTGATCGCGGCGCCAGGCCAGCTTGCAGAATTCGTTGTCCGAGCTGCCGCCCATGACGACGGCGTCACGGTCAGCAAATTCCTTGTTGAGACGGCCGAACTCAGCGATCTCGGTAGGGCAGATGAACGTAAAATCTTTCGGGTAGAAATAGATGATTTTCCATTTGCCCGAAAAGCTGTCCTGGGTGATGTCTTCAAATGCGGACTGGCCGCCTTCTTCGTGGGTGTTAAAGCCGGGCTTAACCCCGACAACGGAAAAATCGGGAAGCTTGTCGCCGACGCCTAACATGCTTGTCTCCTTTTTGCGTGCATGAATAAAACTCGTAAGGGCCCGACAGGGCGGGCCGCAAGAGACTACTTAACGCTCTTGGAAAATTAATCAAATAGATTATATTCGTGAATTGTATCGATTTAGACGATCAAAAAAGGTCAATAGAATGACGCCTTTACCGACTTTGCGCCAGTTGCAGTTTTTTATGGCCCTTGTGCGCCGCGAATCCTTCTCCAAGGCGGCGGAAGACTGTCTGGTGTCTCAGTCGACCCTCTCTTCCGCTATCAAGGAGATGGAGGCGTTGATGAATCAGCAGCTGGTGGACCGTTCGACCCGTTCCTTTGCGCTCACGCCCGCCGGGGAGGAGGTGGCGAGCCGTGCGCCCGCGCTTTTGGCCGGAGCAGAGGACCTCGTGCGCGCAGCCAGCGGACGCAACCCGCTTGAGGGTCCGTTCACTCTTGGCGTCATCCCGACCATTGCGCCTTTCATCCTGCCGCGCGCAGCAAAGGCGTTCAAAAAAGCTTTCCCGAAACTTGAGCTTTATCTGCGGGAGGATTTGACGGCGACGCTTGCGGAGCGTCTGTCAGCGGGACTTCTCGACGCCGCCATTCTTGCTTTCCCTTACGATCTTCCCGGGATTGATTCTGTTGAAATTGGCGATGACCCGTTCTGGTTCGCCTGCGCTCCGGATCATCCATTTGCAGACAAGACGTTTTTGAAGCGTAGCGAAGTCTCCGCCTGCGAATTGCTGCTTTTGGAAGATGGTCATTGTCTGCGTGAGCATGCGCTTGACGCCTGCGAATTGCGTGACCGGGATGCGGCGGCGTCTTTTGGCGGCACCAGCCTTTTCACCCTGGCGCAGATGACCAAAGCGGGGCTTGGCGCAACGCTGCTTCCCGATATGGCCGTCAGGGAGGGGCTTGCAAAAAGCGCGGGACTAAAAGTCATTCCCTTTGCCGACCCTGCGCCTGTACGGAAAATTGGCGTCGCCTGGCGGCGTGGTTCAGGCCGCAAGGAAGAGGCGCTGGCGCTGGCCGAAGAATTGAAGAAAATATTCGCTTAAGCACCGTCCGGTGAAAGCGCTTCATGCTTTAATTCGGCTATCTCGCCATTATCCGACATCATGATCGCAACCGCCCGAGTGGACCGGAATTGCGACAGCACGATCATCACCGTCACGGTGATCGGAACGCTTAAAAGCAGCCCCGCAAAGCCCCAAAGCGAGCCCCACACGCCAAGCGTAAAGAGGACTACAAGTGGGCTTAAATTAAGCGTGCGCCCGACAATGCGCGGTTCAACGCCGTTCGCCATGACCTGGTCCGAGGCAATGAGACAGCCCAAGGTAATGAGCGCCATGCGCAGGCCGCCGCCGTCAGGTTGGACGAGCGACAGTAAAACGGGAAGGATCATCGCTGACGGCGCGCCGAAGATCGGGATGTAATTCAGGGCGAAAATCAACAGCGCCCAAAAGCCCGCAAATTGCACACCAATCACCAGCATGATCACATAACTCAAGGTCGCTGTGATCAGATTGGAGACTGTTTTGACGGTAATGTACTGGCGCACCATGACGCCTATATCGCCGATAGTCTCGTGGATGGCGCGACGCTGGCGATCATTGGCGCCGAGTAGGCCGATCTTTTTAAAAATGCGTCCCCGCTCGATGAGCATGAAGACGAGATAGAGAAACACGGTGATAAAGGTAAGAAAATTCGATGTCAGCGATTTGAGCGAACCCGCGGCCTGCGAAAGCAGCGGGCGGATCAGGCCGATGGCGGATTGTTGAATCTGTTCGACGCCGCCAAGCAACTCTGCGGGCAGGAAGCTGCTTGTCCGAAAAAAGTTGATGGCGTCATTAGCCAGCGCTTCGAGCCTCTTTTCATAGCTTGGCCAGGCGCTCAGCAGGGTTTCCACATTGGCGCGGATGATTTCCACGAACAACACCATGCCGGCGCCGATAAGGATGAAGGCGAAGAGATACCCGACCCAGTCGGGCATGTAGTTTCCGACGACCGGAATGCGTTTGACGTTTTCCTTTAAGGTGTAGATCAGGAACGCAAGAAAGCCCGCGACTACAAAGGGGATCAGGACGCCGCGGCCCACATAGGCGATGAAGCCGACGAGCACCGCCACAGCCAGGGTGTAAAAGGTGCGGGCCATGCTATGCCCGGCGGCGTGCGCCATGGAAGGGCTTCCTTTTCTCAACCAAGATCCTATTGCGGTTAAGCCGATTTGCCCTTTTGCGCCATAGCAAGGCTGACGGCGGGCGCTGCGCGGTCCGCTGTGATCGGTTGCCCTATTGTCGCTTCCTTTCCGCAAGGCCCGGCGCTACGACATTGCTCATGATCATGTGGGAAATCGACTGGCGCGGGCCACTCAGCGCTTTCGCGCCTCTTGCGGGCGATGCCGGCGCGCACCTGCTGCATGGCGGCGACCGCTCCCATGCTGCGGAGTGGTCGATCATCACGGCTTTTCCGGCGACTGTTCTCACCGCCGAAAAAGACGGCGACAATCCGTTTCCCAAGCTTGACGAGTTGTTGTGCGAGCGGGCCGTCGAACGCAGCGATGCGGCGTGCGATCTGCCCTTTGTTTCCGGCGCGGTCGGTTTTGTGGGGTATGAGGCGGCGCGGTTTTTCGAACCCTGTCTCGAGCTGCCGCCAGCGCCTTTCGCCTTTCCCGATGTTGTGCTGGGCCTCTATGACGCCGCGGCGCTTTTCTCCCGCGTCAAACGCAGGGCATATGTCGTTGGCCGTGATGAGGCGGCTTGCCGCCGGTTGCGGGAAGCTTTGGGAACAGATCCATTGCCGCCGCCCGCTCTGACGCAATTCGGCGATCTGTCCTCGAACTTCACCGAGGCGGAGTATCGTGAGGCGGTTGCGGCGGCGATCGAAAATATTCTCGATGGCGATTACTATCAGGCGAACCTCTCGCACCAGCTTGCAGTCAGTGCATTAGGCGAGGTGACTTCTTTTGATTTGTTTCGCCGCCTCGCAGAAGGCAGCGATGCTTTTCACGGCGCGTTCCTGCAATATGAGCAGGGCGCCGTGCTCTCCAATTCGCCGGAGCGTTTTTTCCGGGTGGAGCCGGGCGCCTATGGGCGCCGGCGAATTGTGGCCGAGCCTATCAAGGGGACGCGGCCGCGAGGGGCGACCCCCGAAGAGGACGCAAGGCTCGCTCGCGCGCTGCTTTCCGATCCCAAGGACCGCGCCGAAAACATCATGATCGCCGATCTTTTGCGCAATGATTTGTCGCGCATCTGCCGCGACGGAACAATCAGTGAGGACGCCGTCTGTGCGCTTATGAGCCTAGCCAATGTGCATCATCTGGTGTCGCGCATTAGCGGGGTGTTGAGAGACGATGTGAGTGCCGCTGGCATTTTTGCTGCACTTTTCCCCTGCGGCTCTATTACTGGCGCTCCAAAGATTGAAGCCATGAACGCGATCGCCCGCATTGAGCAAACCGGGCGCGGGCCCTATTGCGGCGCCATTGGCTATATTGACGACAGCGGCGCCATGGATTTCGCCGTGGCGATCCGCACCCTGATGGTCGAGGGCGCACGAGTGGTTATGCCGGTCGGCGGCGGCGTCACCTTGCGGTCAAACCCGCAGGACGAATATGAGGAAACGATCGTCAAGGCGCGCGGCGCGCTTGCTGCGCTGGGTCGTCAGGAAATTGCGGCGGCGAAACCATGATCCTCGTCATCGACAATTACGATTCCTTTGTGAACAATCTCGCCCGTTATATCCGCGAAGTAGGGCGTGAGACTTATGTCGTCCGTAATGACGCTATCAGCGTAGCGGATTGCCTCGCGATGCAGCCGGCGGGCGTCGTGATTTCACCGGGGCCGAAAACACCGGCGGAGGCGGGCGTGTCCATGCCCCTCTTGCGTGCGCTCGATGCGAACACGCCGATGCTTGGTGTCTGTCTCGGGCATCAATGTCTGGTGGAGGTTTTTGGCGGAGTCACGCAGCGGGCGAACTCGCCGCTGCACGGGGAGGCGAGTGAAATCCGGCATGACGGGCGCGGTGTTTTCGTGGGGGCGCCGTCACCGATGATGGCCGGGCGCTATCACTCCCTTATTTCGGTGCCGGCCAAAGGGGGGCCTTTGCATGAGACGGCCTGGAGCGCAGATGGTGAGTTGATGGGCGTTGCCCATGAAACGCGGCCGTGGTTTGGGGTGCAATTCCACCCTGAATCCCTGCTGACGCCCCATGGACGGCGAATCATCCATAACTTCCTGACGCAGTGTTAGGGGAGGAGCGAACCCGATGGCGTTCTGGCTGAATGGTGAAGTCAGGGAAGAGCGTGCGGCGATCCACATCGCCGATCGCGGTTTTCTTCTCGGCGACGGGGTGTTTGAAACCGTCCTTTTGGTGGATGGCCGACCAGCCTTTTTCTCCGCGCATTTAAGACGCATGCGCGCGGGCGCCGCCGCCCTCGGTATTGAGGCCCGGCTTGATGAAGATGCGCTCGCCGACGCCGTTACGTTGCTCGCGGCGCGCAATGAGGCGAGCGCAGGAAAAGCGTGGGCGAGACTAACGCTGACGCGCGGCGTCGGCCCGCGCGGCCTCGCTTTCGTCAAAGGGGAATGGTCGCCTACGATGCTTATATCGGTGAACCGCTATGCGCCGCCTCTGGACCATGGGCCGGCGACGGTAATTGTTTCCAAACACGGCAGAAGCGAACATAGCATCACTGCGCGCTGGAAAACGCTCAACTATCTCGACAATATCATGGCGAAAGAGGAGGCGACCGTCGCGGGCGCTGATGACGCGATCATGCTGAACTCGGCGCGTCGCGTCGCGTGCGCATCGTCTTCGAACATATTTCTGATCCGGGGCGAAACGTTGAAGACGCCGCCGCTGGAGGAGGGCGCCATGCCAGGAGTGGTGCGCGGCGTTGTGCTTGAAGAAGCCCAAAAAGCGGGGATCGAAATCGAGCAGGCGCCAGTCGAGAGCAAGGAACTTGTCGCTGCTGCGTTATTTCTGACCAATAGCCTTATCGGGCTTAGACCGGCGGCCAAGGCGGGCGCGCGGTCGCCTGATGACGCTGCGCTGGCGAAGATTACGGAACTCAAATCACGTTATGAAGCCGCCATGAAGGCGGATCTTGAAGCATTTGGGGCGGCGCGTTGAAGGCTTTTTCTCTCAGCGAAGACCAGATCGCTCGCGTCATTGGCGCCGCGGCGGCTGATGAGTTGTCGCGGCGTTTTAACCGTCATGCGGATTTCCTGACCATTGCATCGTGGACGCAGAATACGCCTCTGGGGCGCGGCGGCCTCTCCCTTGATGAAGAGGAGAAGGTCGCCTGCGCCCGTCGCGCAGCGACGCTCTTTGGCCTTGAGGCTGATTATCTTGCGGCGCGTCCGGCGGAAAAAATCGCCGATTGGGCGCATGACCTCGCCGCAGCCTTGAGCGCCGGTCTCACCTCTTTTTCCTTCAAGCCCGCCGCACGCAACGACGAAGACGCCGCCTATACGCATCGGTCTGACGCGATCTATCAGGATGCCGCGGCGGCGGCGAATGTGCTCTACGGGCGCCGCCGTCTTTTGTCCTTCGTCGCCCCACACAGCCTGTTGGGGCTGGAGCTTTCGGTGTTGACGCCCAACCTTTTAGGAATTGAAGCGGTGGATGCGCGCGGCATGACGCCAGACGAGTTGTCGAAGAACCTGCTCTTTGGCGACGTTCTTGTCGCGACGCCGACGCTCTGGCGCTACATGATGCAGGAAGAATTGCAGGCCCCGGACAATTCCCTCGCCGTTTCCTTTGGTGAGCCCATGACGCCCGAACTTGCGGTCGATATGCGCAAAAGCGGTTTTGGCGTATTGCGCGAACTTTATGGCTCTACGGAAACGGGGCTGATGGCCTGGCGTGACAATCCTGGCGAGGCGTTTGTCCTGTTCGATCACTGGCGGCGCGAAGGCGATGACCTTGTGCGGCTTTGCCCGGATGGCGAGGCGCGTCAGGTGGAGGCCATGGACCTTCTTGTGTGGACTGGCGAGCGTAGCTTTACACTTTCAGGCCGGCGCGACGGCGCAGTGCAGATCGGCGCCGTCAATGTCTTTCCCGAGGCGGTCGCCGAGACTTTGCGCGCCCACCCCCATATCAAGGATTGCCGGATTGTTGTCGGCCGGCGCGGCGATGGCGCGGCGCGTCTTATCGCGAATATCATCCTCGCTGATAAAACCCTGCCCAATGAGCGCACAGCCCGCGACATCGATGTCTGGTGCCGGGTTAATCTCCGCCAGCAGGAACGGCCGCAAATCTACAATTTTGAAATGGAAACGGGCGCGCCAGCGTAAAGCTTTGCGCGCCCGTTAAATGTCTCAGCCGGCGTTAGTTATTGGCGCCGGAATCCTGGGACAGGGCTGTCGCCTGCGAATATTTGCTTTGAACCTGGGTGGCGACGACACCGAATTGGGTCTGATCATCGCCGACGGTGATTGTCGCTTCGCAATTGGTCGTGCAGTTGTATGTCGTGCGGCCAACACCGCGATGCACTGTCAGCATGTCAGCGCTAGGTGTGCGCACGCGGATGATCAGATTTTTCACCGCTTCGCCATTCTCGTCGAAAATATAAATATTGGTAAGGCCCGGTGTTTTTCCGAACAGGAGAATGTTTGCATTATCCTGGATCGTCACATCGGCGATTGCGGGGTTGCCGACCACAATCGACTTGGCGGGATTTTCAAGCTTGAACGGGCGCACCTGATCCATGGTCAGCCACAGTTGCTCTGCAGTGGCGGTTTGCGTTGCGGCAGCGAAAAAAGCGGCGGCGATAAGAATACTGCGCATGGACGGTCCTTCCTCAAAAAGAGGTCTTTACCCTAACAATGAGGTGTCAAAGAAAACTTAAAGGAAAGGGACGCATTTCCGTCGCGGATCAGGCGCTAAACGAGCGATCGCAACCATTTACCCGTCTAAATTTTACCGGAGCTTAAAGGGAGGACTGGTAAGGCGAGGAGACCGGTGGAGTTTGCAATGACTGCAGTATCGATCCAGCCTGCTGAAATGGGCCCATCCCAGGCGCAGGTTTTATCCAGAATTGCGCTTTTTGAAGATCTGCCCGAGGCGGTGCTGTCGCTTCTGAGCGATCAGAGTGAAACGCGCGATTACAGCGCGGGGCAAACGGTGTTCTCGCTTGGCCAATATGATGGCGCGGAGTTTCTTGTCGTGCTGAGCGGCGCCTTGAGGGTTTCCGTCACGGATGGAACGACGGGGGCAATGCTTATAGAAGAGGTTTCCCAGGGCGGCGTTTTCGGCCTGGAGATTGCGATCGCAGATCCTGACCCGTCGATGTTTCAACAGATCGCGGTCACGGCGGAAAAAGACTGCAAACTCGCTCTTATCGATGCGGCCGAGTTCAAATCTCTTGCCGCGAACCGTCCGTCGCTGATGCGCAATGTCGCCATCCATCTTGCAAGCCAGCTTGTGGCGCAACGTTTTCGCGCCATGGGCGCACAGGCGGCGCCCGAACAGCGGGTATATGCGGTGCTGCTTGAATGCGTCGAGCGTGACGCGGTCAGCGGCGCCTGGAAGATCGACAAAATGCCGAAGCACAGAGAGTTAGCCGATCGCGCGGGCGTAGACGAAGCCGCCGCGGCGGGCGCGATCGCAGCTTTAATTCAAGAAGGTGTGGCGCAACGTAATTATCCCGGACTGATCGTAAACGATATGTCACGCCTAAATCAGCTTGCAAGCTAGGAAACATGCGATTTCTTGTCTTGGTTAATCGGTATTAACTATAATCAGTATACAGATATAACTTACAGGCTGTTCATCATTTCTTTACAGCTTGGGGGCACGATGTCCGAGACTGAAGGGGAGACCCTCTTCAGCGGTGCAAGTGAAGAGTAAGCAGGAGTCGACACATGAAAGCTCTTATCAATCGTTTTAAAGCCGATGAATCCGGCGCGACGGCCATCGAATACGGCCTGATCGCCGCTCTTATCGCCGTTGCTATTATTGCTGCGCTGCGTTCCGTATCCGGTTCGCTCAGCAACACGTTCAGCGGAGTTTCCAGCGAGCTCGACGGCGCGTAAGCAACGTCCCAGTTACTGGTGAAAAAGGAGGCCTTATGGCCTCCTTTTTTTGTTTATGTCTAACGGAACATTAAGACCGCAGCGCCTATGAATAGCGCCTGAATCTGATGCCGGAGGGCGAGGCGTGGTCGCATACCTTCTACTTTCTGTCTTCCCTGCTGCGCTTTTGATTGCTGCGGCGAATGATGTTTACGAATTCAAGATCCCGAACTGGATCTCTATTGTTCTGATCTGCGTATACCCCCTGGCGGGGCTCGCTGTGGGCGCCAGCTATGACGTGGTGGCCGAAGGCGTATTGATCGGCGCCGCTGGTCTGGCGCTCGGTTTCGCCCTTTTCGCTTTCAAGATCATCGGCGGCGGCGACGCGAAGCTGTTCGCGGCGACCGCGCCCTGGCTGGGGCTCGCATCTCTGGGCGTCTTTTTGATCAATACGGCCATGGCGGGGCTGGTTCTCGCGATCGTAATGGGAATGTTTCGGAAGTTTCCGCTGCTGCCCGTTTACGCTCACGCGCCCTGGTTAATCAGATTACACGAACGGAAAAAGGATCTTCCCTATGCGGTAGCCATCGCAGCGGGCGGACTCCTTAGCTTTTCACAAACGCCATACTTCCAATTGGTCATTGGCGGTTAACAAGATCAGTTAACAGAGTTTTGAGAACTTTGCCGCACCATTGGAACAAGGCGTTCTCTGTAAGAAGCATGAAAAAGGCAGGTTCGAAATGAACGTTAGTCGCATTGCAATTCTCGGCGTTGCTCTTATCGCAGGCGCTGGCGCGTTTGTCCTCATGCTGAGTCAGAATAAGGAAATCGCACCTGTTCAGATCGTTGAACCGGTTCGTGAAGAGACTGTCCGCGTGATGGTTTCAAGCCGTGACATTCAGCGCGGTGAACGGCTCGGCGCAGAAGCGACGAGCTGGGTCACCTGGCCGAAGAAAGCGGTTCAGCCGACTTTCATTACCGAAGATAACGAAGCGGCGCGCGAAGATCTGGAATCGGCTGTGGCCCGTTCCTTGATCGTGATGGGCGAGCCGATCGTCAACGCCAAGCTTGTGCGCGCAGGTTCTTCCGGCCTTATGGCTGCGATCCTTGCGCCTGGCATGCGCGCGGTCACCATGCGCGTGTCGCCTGAAACGTCTTCGGGCGGTTTTATCCTGCCGGGCGATAAAGTGGACATCATGGTCGCGGGCGGACGCGGATCTACGGCGCCGGCGCGCACTATTTTTGAAGATGTGCGCGTGCTCGCTGTAGACACACTATTTTCAGAAACTACCGAAGCATCGCATGTGGCGGGATCAAACGTCACGCTGGAGCTCGCTCCGACCGATGCTGAAGCGTTCATTGCTGCACGCGACTCGGGTTCGTTGAGCCTTGTTCTACGCAGCATCTTCAAGCCGGAAACCGAGCTTCAGGCGACGGATCGGCGGTCATCCAATGTGAGTGTGATTCGTTATGGGCGTTCGTAATCAAAAACCGGGCCAGGGGGGTCAGATGTCAATGCTTGCACAAGTGATGAACGCCGCCGCAGGGCGCGTGGCCAAAACCGCCGCCGCAGCTCTGCTCGGCGCCGCGGCGATGGGACTTGCCGCGCCTGCCTTCGCGCAGCGTGGTTCGCAACCGGTTCGCATCAGCGTCGGCGGCGACAGCGCAGTGTCGAAAAGCATCATTCTGCCGCTCGACAAGGCGGCGATTGTTGAGCTTCCAGAAGCTGCAGCGGATGTGCTTGTCTCTCAGCCAAGCGTTGTCGACGCCGTGGTTCGCTCGCCGCGCCGTGTTTTCCTGCTTGGCCTTGCCACCGGGCAGACAAATGCGTTTTTCTTCGATGCGCGCGGTCGTCAGATTCTGAACCTTGAAATTCTCGTTGAGCGCGATATGGACGCGCTCTCCGAACTGTTTTCGCGGGTCATGCCGGAAGCGCGGATTGAGATTGAATCCGTAAACGATAACGTCATTCTGCGCGGCGTTGTTCAATCCGCCAGCGAAGCGGCGAATGCATCTTCACTTGCCGGGCGTTTTGTGGGCAATGACGAAAATGTCGTCAACCTTCTCTCTGTGCGCGACCCTGAGCAGGTTATGCTGAAAGTGCGCATTGTCGAAATGCAGCGCCAGCTCCTGAAACAGCTCGGCGTTTCCGCAACCGGCACGTTTCAGCTTTCAGACGCCGCTATTACGGCTGCAGCCACCAATTCAATCGCCACGACGGGCGGCCTTGGGCTGGCGAGCCGAAAAGTCAATACAGGCGATCTCGAAATTCTCGACACGTCGCTGCAGGCTTTTGAATCGACGGGTCTTATTCGCATTCTCGCCGAACCAAACCTCACCGCGATTTCAGGTGAATCTGCGCGCTTCCTCGCGGGTGGTGAATTCCCTGTGCCGGTTGGTCAGGATGACGGCGTCATCTCGATTGAGTTCAAGGAATTCGGTGTTGGTCTCGGTTTCACGCCGCTCGTGCTCAGCAAAGGGCGGATCAATGTGAAGATTTCGACCGAGGTGTCGGAGATCACGACGGAGAACGCGTTCTTCGTGCCTGGCGCTACGACGGTTGATGATCAGGGTAATTTGATCACGACAGCAGGCCTGTCTATCCCGGGTCTTTCGGTTCGCCGCGCCAATACGGTCGTGGAGCTTCCTTCCGGCGGCAGCCTCGTTATGGCCGGGCTTCTTCAGGAAGATATGCGTTCGACAATCGAGGGCATCCCCGGCGTCAAGGATGTGCCGGTGCTTGGCCAGCTTTTCCGTAGCCGCAACTACGCGAATAACGAGTCGGAACTGGTCATCATCGTAACACCCTATCTCGTAAAGCCGACGCATGAATCGAATCTCATGGATCCGTCCAAGGGCTTTGTGCCGGCGAGCGATGCGGAAACGATCTTGTTCGGCAAAATTGTCTCCACCTACGGACTTGCAGGCGCAGGCGTCAACGAAGCTTCGCTGCAAGGACCGATGGGCTTCATTCTTGATTGATGGGAAAGAAAGTTATGAACGCTTCACTTTTGAAAATCACGCTTCTTTCCGCAGCATCGCTCGGCCTGTCGGCTTGCGCTGGCGGCATGTTCAACGGGCCTGAAGACAGCCTGACGATCGCGGAAACGCATCCGATCTCGGTGGACAGCCAGGTCATGACGCTGACGATCAGCGGTGATGTCTCGACCAGCGACCTTTCCAGCCTGGACAAGGCGCGCCTAAAGGCTTTCGCTGATTCATATCTCACAAATGGCCACGGTCCGCTGACGGTGACTGCGCCGTCCGGCGCCGGCAATGACCGCAATGATCATGAAGCTGCGGCGGACATCCGTCAGGCGCTCAATGATATTGGGGTTCCCTGGTCGGCGATCCACGGCGCCACCTATCGGACCGGCGAAGCCTCGAATGACGAAATCATTCTTTCGTTCACGCGCTATGTCGCGACCGCCAGCGAGTGCGGTGTCTGGTCGGGTCTGAAGTCGAGTGTGTATCGCAATTTGCGTTCGCCCAATATGGGCTGCGCAACGATGAACAATTACGCGGCGATGATCGCCGATCCGCATGACTTGATTGCGCCGTCCGAGGCGGATCCGGTTGACGGTGAATCCGTTGTCCGTGCGGTGACGCTCTACCGCGAAGGTGAGATTACGGCGTCGAGTGTTGACAAGAATATCAACGCCGAGACGTCGGACTAACAATTGACCGGGCTCTATCAGGGGAAGCTCGAGGGAGATAAAGATGAAAAACGCTGCTGAAACCGCCTATCAGCCGGCAGATGACGAAGAGGGTGTCGCCGATGGCGCGGCCAGCCTCGGCGCTGACGGCGGCCCTGCGGCGAAAGCTCCTTCGGTCGCAGAGCAGGCTGTAGAAGAGGATTTTTCAGACGCCTTCGGCGACGACGCCGACTGGTTGAATGAAGAACTTTCCGACGAAGAGCTTGCAGCCCTCGGCGAAGAAGATTTCGGCGATGACGTTTTTGGAGAAGAAGCCTTCGAGGAAGAACTCGACGCCGACTTCGAAGATGATGAACTCGGCGCGGCGCCGGCAATTGATGATCCCGTCGCTGACGCCGGCGAGCCCGCTTTTGAAGAGGAAGCCTTCGCTGATGAGGATTTCGCGGCTGAAGGCGCCGCGGCCGAAGATTTCTCTGACGAAGACTTTAGCGCGGAAGAGTTCTCTTCTGACGATTACGAAGCTGCAGAAGAAGCGTCGCCGGAATCGAGCGGCGCGCTGGTGACAGCGGCGGAAGCTGCTGGCGGCGCGCTCGAGGAAGCGCATACTTATGGCGGCGATGTAACCGACCTTGGAGGCGAGGACGTCGACCACCGTCCGGTCCCGCGTATTTCGATCCACGCTTTTTGCGAAACCCCGGGGGTCACGCAGCTGCTTGAAAAAGCATCCGTCGACCGCCGTCTGGCAAAAGCGCATCTCACCATCCACATGGGCGGCATCAACAAAGCGGTGGATCATTTCCAGACCGCATCGACGCCGAATCTCATCATTCTTGAAACAACGGCGGGCGGCGCGGAAATTTTCGCCAAGCTCGGTGAATTGGCGGAGGTCTGCGATCCGTCGACCAAGGTCATCATCATTGGCCAGGTCAACGACATCATTCTCTATCGCGAACTGATCCGTCAGGGCGTCAGCGAATATATCGTTCGGCCAAATTCGCCGCTGCAGATCATCAAGACTGTCGCTGATCTTTATGTCGATCCTGCAGCGCCGCCTATCGGCAAAACCATGGCTTTTGTTGGCGCGCGCGGCGGTGTCGGATCGTCAACAATCGCACACAATGTCGGCTGGTGTACGGCGGAAGAATTTAAAAGCGATACGGTCATTCTCGATCTTGACTTGCCATTCGGTACGGCGAGCCTTGATTTTGACCAGGAAGCATCCGCCGGCCTTGTCGAGGCGTTGAGTTCGCCTGAACGTCTCGATGACGTTCTTCTCGACCGCCTGCTGCAAAAGCATACGGATCGGCTGAGCCTGTTTACGGCGCCGTCCATGCTTGATCGTGACTTCGATCTTGACGATCAGGCGTTTGAAACGGTGCTTGATGTTGTTCGCGGCACGGCGCCGACGATCATTGTCGACGTTCCCCATATCTGGACGACGTGGTCCAAGCGTATTTTGATGACAGCCGATGAAATCGTCATCACGGCGACGCCGGATCTGGCTTCGTTCCGCAACACCAAGAACCTGATTGATATTCTCGGCGCGGCGCGGCCGAATGATTCCTCGCCAACGCTGATCATCAACCAGTTCGATCCGAAAATGTCCGCGGTCCAGGCCGATCAGTTCGCCGAACATGTCGGCATCAAGCCGCAGCAGGTCATTCAATGGGATCCGCAACTTTTCGGCACCGCCGCCACCAATGCGGCGCCGCTGCTGGAAGTTGGAGCGAAGTCTAAAGTGGCGCAATCGGTGCGTGATCTTTCAGCGCATCTGCTTGGCCGCAATGAAGCGAATATTGCGCGTCCAAAGTTCAGCCTGTCCGGATTGTTCAAGAAGAAATAAACAAGGTGGTGAGTAATGTTCGGACGAAGAACAGGTCCAGTTGAGCCTGCTCGGGAAGCGCCGGCGCCGGCTGCTAAAAAGCCAGCGCCGTCCTCCGCAGCGCCGAAAAAGCCCGTCGCAAAGCCGCCAGCCAAGGCGGCGAAGCCGGAGGGGAAACCTGCGGCGTCTGCGCCGCCTCGCGTTGCAACGCCTCCCGCCAAGCCGGCGTCCACTGTAGAGATCGGCGGACGGTCGGATGAATATTTCCAGACCAAGACAACGATCTTCAATGCGCTGATCGACACGATCGACCTGTCGCAGCTCGCGCAGCTCGATACTGAGGCGGCTGCGGAGGAAATTCGCGACATCGTCAACGAGATCATCTCGATCAAGAACGTCTCGATGTCGATTGCCGAACAAGAGTCGCTTTTGCAGGATATCTGCAACGACGTTCTTGGTTATGGTCCGCTTGAGCCGCTGCTCGCTCGTGATGATATCGCTGATATCATGGTCAACGGCGCCAGCCGCGTCTTCATCGAAGTCGGCGGTAAAATTCAGCTCACCAATGTGCGCTTCCGCGATAATGCGCAGTTGATGAATATCTGTCAGCGCATCGTGTCCCAGGTCGGCCGCCGCGTCGACGAAGCAAGCCCTATATGCGACGCGCGCTTGCCTGACGGGTCTCGTGTGAACGTTATCGCGCCGCCTCTGTCCATCGACGGCGCTGCGCTCACCATTCGTAAGTTTAAGAAGGACAAGCTCCGCATTCAGGATCTTGTCAATTTCGGCTCCATTTCGCCGGAAGGCGCCAAGGTGCTCGAGATCATCGGCCATTGTCGGATCAACACGCTGATCTCCGGCGGTACGGGTTCTGGTAAGACGACGCTCCTGAACTGTATGACCGGCTTTATCGAGCATGATGAGCGCATCATCACCTGCGAAGACGCGGCGGAACTTCAGCTGCAGCAGCCGCATACAGTACGTCTCGAAACGCGCCCGCCCAACCTTGAAGGCTCAGGCGAAGTGACCATGCGCGACCTCGTTAAAAACTGTCTGCGTATGCGTCCTGAACGCATCATCGTCGGCGAGGTGCGTGGCCCCGAAGCGTTCGACTTGCTTCAGGCCATGAACACCGGTCACGACGGCTCCATGGGCACGCTTCACGCCAACTCCCCGCGAGAGGCTTTGCAGCGTATCGAATCCATGATCACCATGGGCGGCTACAACCTGCCGTCAAAAACGATCAAGGAAATGATCGTCGGTTCAATCGATATAGTGGTGCAGGCTGCGCGCTTGCGCGATGGTTCGCGCCGCATCACCCATGTCACCGAAGTGCTCGGCACGGAAGGCGACACGATCATCACACAGGATCTCTTCGTCTACGACATGGATGGCGAAGACGCCGACGGCAAGATCGTTGGCAAGCACAAATCGACCGGTATTGCGCGTCCGGCATTCTGGGACCGCGCCCGGTATTACGGCAAGGAAGCGGAGCTTGCCTCCGCACTCGACGCCGCATCGGAGTAGGGGTTTATGGATCAGCAGATCCTCATAGTTCTGGTTCTTGGGGTGGTCGCGTTTGGCGCGCTCGCCGTTGTTCTGCTCACGCCTAACCAGCGCGACAAGGCCAATAAGCGTGTCGCGGCGCTCAATACCGCCAAGGTGGCGAAGCGCGGCGGCGGTGCGAATGTAGAAGCCCAGCATAAAGAGCGGCGTAAAAAACTCGCCGAATCTCTGGCGGCGCTCGATGACAAAACCAAGAACCTGAAAAAGAAAAAACGCCTGACAATGGATCAGACCCTCGAACAGGCGGGTCTGCCCATGAAGCGCAAGCATTTTTATATCGCCTCGGTGATTGCGGCGTTGATGTTCGGGCTTATTGGCGTCATCTCCGGTCAAAAATTGTGGATTAGCGGGCTGATGGTCGCGATTGGCGGTCTGGGTTTCCCACGCTGGGTTTTGAACTTCCTGCGTACGCGCCGCCAAAAGAAATTCGTCAGTGAATTCTCCAACGCCATTGATGTCATCGTGCGCGGTGTAAAATCGGGTTTGCCGGTCAATGAGTGTCTCAAGATCATCGCGCGCGAAGCGCCGCGTCCTGTCAGTGACGAATTTCACATGCTGGTCGAGGGTATCCGTGTCGGTCTTTCTCTCGATCAGGCGCTTGAGCGCATGTATGAGCGCATGCCGCTTCAGGAAGTGAATTTCTTCGGCATCGTCTTGATGATCCAGCAAAAGACCGGTGGTAACCTCGCTGAGGCGCTGGGCAATCTCGCCAATGTGTTGCGCTCGCGCAAGCTGATGGAAGGCAAGATCAAGGCGCTTTCTTCGGAAGCGAAAGCCTCCGCCTGGATTATCGGCTCACTACCCTTTCTCGTGGCGGGCGCGGTGCAACTTTCGTCACCGGACTACCTGACGCCGTTGTTTACGGAAAAAGTCGGTAATTTCATCCTGATTGGCGCCGGCCTTTGGATGGGAACAGGCATCTTCGTCATGAAGAAGATGACCCAGATTAAGGTTTAAGGTCGTCATGGAAGCCATCGTCAATGCTGTCACCGACAGAAATTTCCAGATCGCTGCGCTTGTTTCGCTGGCGGCGATCGCGACCATCTTTACCGTGCTTGAGCCCTTGCTCGTCAAGGACAAACTCAAGGAGCGGATGAAATCGGTCGGTAATTACCGGGATAATCTCCGCAAACAACAGCGTGACGCGCTGGCGAAGAAAACAAAAGGCCTCAGGAACACCACGCCGCAGGGTGCGGTTAAAGAGCTTGTGGAAAGCCTCAAGCTGCTTGAAGTCTTCGACGCCGAATCCGCGCGCAAGAAACTGATGATGGCCGGCTATCGCGGTCAGGGCCCTGTCTTCACCTTTATGACGGCGCGCCTCAGCCTGCCATTCATTGTGGCGATCATCGCCGGGATTTATGTTTATCTTCTGGATGGTTTTGAGCTGGACAGCTTCGGCAAGCTGATGGCGACCTTTGGCGGTTTCTGCGTCGGTTTTTATCTGCCGAGTATCTATATCTCGAATGCGGTCTCCAAGCGTCAGAAAAGCATTCAGGAGACCTGGCCTGATGCGCTTGACCTCCTCCTGATCTGTGTGGAAGCGGGTATGTCCATCGAGGCGGCGCTTCAGAAGGTTGGCGACGAGGTTGGTCCGAACTGTCCTGAGCTTGCGGAAGAGCTTGGGCTGACGACTGCGGAGCTTTCCTACTTGCAGGAACGCAAACAGGCTTATGTAAATCTCGCCGAGCGTACCGGTCTTGAGTCGGTGAGGGGTGTTGTTACAGCGCTGGTCCAGTCGGAAAAATACGGTACGCCGCTCGGCCAGTCCTTGCGCGTGATGGCGAAAGAAAGCCGCGAGCTGCGGATGCAGGAAGCGGAAAAGAAAGCCGCCGCGCTGCCGCCAAAACTCACCGTGCCGATGATCGGCTTCTTTCTGCCGGTTCTGTTCGCAGTTATCCTTGGTCCTGCGATCATGTCCATCATGAGCACGCAGTAAACCTTTGCGCTACTCTGTGCGCCCGCGTTGAAAGCGCGGCAGGCCGTCAGCCGTTTCGAACCATTCGATACGATCCTCGCAATAGATATGGAAATCCGGCGGCGACAACGCCGGGTCATCCAGCGTCGCCGTGTTGACGCCCAGGGTTTCGGTGACGTCATCTTCGCGGAAGACAAGATAAGTCCCGCAACCGCTGCAAAATTCCCGGCCCGCATGATCGGATGCGCGATAGGTTTTCGGTGCGCCCTTGATATAGGAAAAGCCGGCGGCGCTCAGCGCGAACCAGGCGACGGCTGGCGATCCGGACTGGCGCTGACAGGTCCGGCAATGGCAATAGCCGCTTTCCTCAATCGTTCCGGAAACCCGGTAGCGAATAGCGCCGCACAGGCATCCGCCTTCGGCCGCGATGGACTTGCTCATAGGCTGCATCCTGAATGATAGAACGGGCGCATGCCCGCAATGGCGTCGCCCCAGCCTAGCATTTCGCCTCGCTTAAGTCCGGCGCCGTGATTGGCCGCGCGCCCTTCAGTGAATCATGCTGTAAAATCCCGCTTAGATGGAACTCAAGCTTCTCACCCTTCTCTTGATCGCCGCCTTTTCCGCCATGGCGGGCGGGGCGCTCGGACGCTGGGAGCGCATTCATCCCAACTGGATGCGTTCGGAGGTGCGTCATGGCGTTATTGCTTTTGGCGGCGGCGCGCTGCTCGCCGCGGTGTCGCTTGTGCTTGTCCCGAAAGGCATGGCGCTGCAGCCGGCCTGGGCGTCGCTGTTGAGCTTCGGCGGAGGGGCCTTCGCGTTTTTGATGTGCGACCGGTATTTCACCAATCGCGGTACGCCGCTGTCGCAATTACTGGCGATGCTGCTCGACTTTGTGCCGGAGGCCATTGTTGTCGGCGCTGTAATTTCGAGGAATTACGGTGAAGCGCTGTTTCTGACGTTGATCATCGCGGCGCAGAATATTCCCGAAGCCTTCAACGCCTATCGCGAGATTACGCACAAAGGCGGCGGCAAGGGGATGGCGCGGCACGCGCTTTTGGTGATTTCACTCGCGGCGCTGTCGGGCGTCGGCTGGGGCTTTCTGGGCTATTTCGTTTTTCACCCGGACCATGTGCTGCTCGGCTCAATCATGACCTTTTGCGCTGGCGGCATTGTCTATCTGGTGTTCCGGGATGTGGCGCCGCAGGCGCAATTGGAGCGCGCCTGGTACCCGTCCATGGGCGCCGTCATCGGCTTTATGGTCGGAATGGCCGGACACGCCTTTGTCGGCTGACTGGCGTTTATTCGCCGCTTTCGGCTGCAATCTGATCGATTGCTTCATAGAGCGGCAACTCGCCCGCAGCGACCTTTTCTCGAGACGGCGCCGGCTGTCCAAGGCGCGCGCGATAAACCCAGAAATTCGTCAATACGATTTCGACAAAGTTGCGGCTTTCGCGGTTCGGAATGCTTTCGATGAAAAGCAGCGGGTCCTCAATCGCGACATCGCGCTTCCAGCGTCGCAAATTGCCGGGCCCACCATTATAGGCGACGGCCATATGGAAGAGATCGCCATCCGTTGAGCGGGTCATCAGATGATCCACATAATTCTGACCGAGTTCCATATTGTAGGCCGGATCGTAAAGCCGCTCACGGCCCGAGCTGTAACGCAAGGATCGGTCGCCGGCGATATAGCTGGCGGTGCGCGGCATCAGCTGCATCAAACCACGGGCGCCGACGCGGCTGGTCGCATCCGTTTTGAATTTCGATTCCTGCCGCATCAGCGCGTAAAGCAGCGCTCGGTCAACTTTGAAGCCGTTTTCCGGCGCATAATGGGGGACCGGGAAAAGACCGGCCTGAAGCGCGGGATTGTCGTCGGAAAGGGCGATATCAACCTGAGCGGCGGGCAGGTCGAGTGCGATGGCGAGCGCAAGCAATTGCGGCGCCTCGTCTTCGTCGATGGCGCCGTTGGCCCAGCGCAGCTCAAGATCGGCCTCGCTTGTCTGCCCGGCTTCGTTCAGTGCAATCGCGCGGAGAATGCGCGGCTGATCTTCGGCCAGCTCGTCAAACTGATCTTGCGTCAGCTCCGGCGCCGTCCAGTTGTAATCATAGGCGCGCCCAAGCTGGGCGAGCGCGAGCTGTCCGTAAAAGGTGAACGGATATTCGGCGGCGATCTCAAGATTGGGCGTCACATCCGCGGCGGCGCCGGCCGCAAGCGCCGTGCGCGCGGCCCAGAAGCCGGCGGCGGAGCGCAGCGAATCTTCCTGATAGGGTGTGGCGGCCATGGCTTTGAACTGATTATGAGCGCCGGTGATGTCGCCCTGCCGATATTTGATCAGTCCTGCGATCCAGTAAGCGAGGACGGCGCTGTCGCCATTGCGGGCGGCTGCGGCGTCGGCCATTTCTGCGGCGGCGTCGATATAGCCTTGATAATAAAGGCTCGCTGCGATCCATGAACGCATGCGGTCATATTGGCGCTCGGTAATTGTTCCGCGTCTTACATGCGAGTCGATTTCGCGTTTGGCCTCAAGGGCGCGTTCCTTGTTTGAAAGGTAACGCACCCGGCCTTCGATCCGCCGGACATTGGAACGGCTTTTCTTGTCATAGTCCGCTTCAAGATCGGGATGGAGTTCTTTTTCAGGCTCGGAACGCCATTTGCGCGAAATCGGGCGAACGGGCGAGGACTGTCCGCGGGGTTGGCGCTTGCGGGCCAGCGAATAGATTTTGTCCGCTTCCGGATGATCAGCGTAATATGACATCCAGCGTTTCAGCTCGTTGAAGGTCGAGCGATAGGCGGTGGGGTGCATATAGCGCTGATATTGCACATAGCCCATCAGGACATCGTTTTCGAGCGCAGCGATTTTTGCGTCAGCCTCTTTCCAGCGGCCATCCTCCTGCAGCGCAAAGATTTCCTTGTAGAGCGCGGCGTCATTGTCGCTCAGGACACGGATGGAAAGGGCCGATGCGGCTGCGGGGTCGGCGAGAGTGATTTCCTGCGGCGCCGCCTCATCAGCAGCAGCGGCGACCGCACCCTGTGCGGCGAACATCGCGAAAACCGAAAACCAGCGAACAGCCGCCATAACTCAAATCTTCCTTTCGCCCGCTTTTTGCGGGATCCGAGGACGGCATTATCGCCGCCGGAAGTGAAAAAAGGGAAATGATCCCAACGCCCCAAACTTTACACCTAAGAATATGGTAATGTCGGTTAATGCTCCTTTAACCGGTGGTCGAGGGACTGAAGATCGGCCCAGGCGAGGCGCTTGCCCGCCGGCTGGCGCAGCAAAAAGGCCGGATGATAGGTGGGAAGCGCCGGATAGCGCTTGCCGCTCGCCGTTTCGATCTCCCGCCACACGCCTCGCGCCCGCATGATGCCTGTGATCCCGAGAAGCGCCTGAAGCGGAGCGCCCCCGGCGATCAGGACCGCCTTGGGGTCAGTGATCTCGATCAGACGGTCCACGAATGGCCTGCAAACCGCGGTTTCCAGCGCCGTCGGCGTCCGGTTGGCGGGCGGGCGCCAAAAAATGACGTTTGAAATCAGTGTGTTGGAGGCGCGATCCCGACCAATGGCGGCGAGCATCCGGTCAAGCAGCTGGCCGGCGCGGCCCACGAAGGGTTTGCCGATCTGGTCCTCATCGCGGCCCGGCGCCTCGCCGATTACGAGGAGGTCGGCTCCCGGCGTTCCATCAGCGAAAACGGTGTTTTTCGCGCCGGTTTTCAAGGGACAGCCGTCAAAGGCTTTTACCGCGGCCTCGAGCGCCTCGTGGGTGTCGCAGGCGGACGCCAGTGTTTCGGCGGCCTTGATCGCTTCGTCAGTGGAGATCGTTTCCGGATCGGGCGCCGGCGGAGCTACTGGCGTATCGGCTTTGCGAACGCTTTCAAGGCGCGGCGCGGCAGCCGGATCAACGCGTGTCCAGCTGTAAAAATCCGCAGGCGCGGGTCCGGTCGTCTCATCGACGCCCATTTCCGCATACCAGCGCAACAGGGCGCGCGCCGCTTCAACTTCGGAAACTTCCACCATGGCCGTATCCTAACAGAAGCGACGCCTCAAACAGAAGCCGCGAGCATCAATTGAGCCCCGTAATAAAGCGGCAGGCCCCAGGTTCTGTTCAAAAACGCCGATGCGACAAATTTCTCCCGGGCGACGGCGAGGTCTGAAACGGCGAACCCGATGGCGCCGGCGATAACCAGGAGGCTCGGCGTGGGACGGGCTGGCGGCGCCGCGAGAAAACTCGTTGCGACCATCACGGCGATGATAGCCGTATATCCCGCCACCGGTCCGCGAAAGGCCCCGAGATGGGGCCAGAGCCAGCGCAGGGAGAGGGCGGCGAAGACAATCATGGCCGCCGCCCCGGCAATGAAAAGCGGCGTCGGTTGGGGCGAGCCCGACAAAAAGGCGCCTATATAGGCGGCGTGACCGGCGGCGAAGGCGCCCATGCCGCCAAGAAAGGTTTTTTCCCCAGCCGGAATAAGGAGGATGTCGCCGGCCATGCAAAGGATCAGCGCCGCGAGCACCCAGAGCCCATAGGCGCTCTCTCCCGCGCCGCCAGCAAGCGCCGCCAGGACGAAAGCAAGCGACGCTGCAGGCTTGGCGATCCATCGTAGCCGGTCTGCGCCGCGATACTCTGCAAGCAAAAGCAGCGCGACGAAACCAGCGCAAACCATGGCGGCGATGTCAAAACTCATATCATCCTACGGAAAACAATGCTTTGCGACGTGGCTTTTCCCGATGATTTTTGCCAAAACCGCAGGGCCCCAATGCGGGACTAAACCTCGTGGCAGCGAAAAAGAGAAGACGTAAATGACAGAACAAGCGCCTGAACGCGAAGCGATGGAATTCGACGTGGTGATTGTGGGAGCGGGTCCGGCGGGCCTTTCCGCCGCCATTCGCCTGAAACAACGCGCGGCCGAGGCCGGCGGCGATATCAATGTAGTCGTCGTCGAAAAAGGCTCTGAAGTCGGCGCGCATATTCTGTCTGGGGCCGTGCTCGACCCATCGGGCCTTGATGCGCTGCTCCCTGACTGGCGCGACATGGGCTCGCCTATCGATACGCCTGTTTCGTCCGAGAGCTTTAAAATTCTGGGCGCAAGCGGGTCCGTGTCGCTGCCCGTCATGGGCATGCCGGACATGGTCAAGAACCATGGCTGCTATATCGTCTCCATGGGCAATGTCTGCCGCTGGCTCGCCGAACAGGCCGAAGGCATGGGGGTTGAGGTTTATCCCGGCATGGCGGCGTCGCAGGTGCTCTATCGCGAAGACGGTTCTGTGCGCGGCGTCGTTGTCGGCGAAATGGGCATAGGCAAGGACGGCGAGAAAAAAGACTCCTATGAGCCCGGCATGGAGCTTGTCGGCAAATATGTGCTGATCGGCGAGGGCGTGCGCGGCTCGCTGGCGAAACAGCTGATCGCGAATTTCAAGCTCGATGAAAACAGCGACCCGCAGAAATACGGCATTGGTCTGAAAGAGCTTTGGGAGATCGCGCCGGAAAAATCACGCCCCGGCCATGTGCAGCATACATTCGGCTGGCCGCTGAAAGACGACACTGGCGGCGGCTCGTTTCTTTATCACTATAGCGACAACACCATTGCGCTCGGTTTCGTCGTTCACCTGAATTACAAAAATCCCTATCTTTATCCGTATGGGGAGTTTCAGAAATTCAAGACCCATCCGGAGATCGCCGAACTTCTGGAAGGCGGCAAGCGCATCGCGTACGGCTCGCGCGCCATTACCGAAGGCGGCTATCAGTCGGTGCCGAAACTCGCCTTTCCGGGCGGCGCGCTGATCGGGTGTTCCGCCGGCTTCGTCAATGTTCCGCGCATCAAGGGCAATCACAACGCGATGCTGACGGGCATGATGGCGGCGGATGCGGCGTTCGACGCTGTCAGCGCCGGTCGCGAAGGCGATATGCTCGATGCGTATGAGGCCGCCTATCACGCCTCTGGCGTCAAGCGAGAGCTTTTCAAGGCGCGCAATGTGAAGCCCCTCTGGTCTAAATTCGGCACGCGTATCGGCGCTATTGCGCTGGGCGGGCTCGAATTATGGATGAATTCTATCGCCCATGGGCTGTCCTTTTTCGGGACATTGCGGCATGGCAAAACCGATGCGGCCGCGACGGAGCCGGCGGCCAAGCACAAGCCTGTCGCCTATCCGCGCCCCGATGGGCAAACGACTTTCGACCGGCTCACCAATGTCGCCTTTTCCGCCACCAATCACGAAGAAGATCAGCCTTCCCATCTCAAACTTAAAGATCCTTCAATCCCGATCGGCGTTAATCTGCCAGTCTATGCCGAGCCCGCACAGCGTTATTGTCCGGCAGGCGTTTATGAAGTGGTGAGCGGAGAGGGCGGCGGCGATCCGCAGTTTCAGATCAATGCCCAGAACTGTGTTCATTGCAAAACCTGCGACATCAAAGATCCGTCGCAAAATATTGTCTGGACGACGCCTGAAGGCGGCGGCGGGCCGAATTATCCAAATATGTAAGGAGCGCCCCTAGTGCCGCGCAAAAGTCTGTTTTGTCTCTTCGCCATTAGCCTGGCCGTCACCGGCTGTGCGACGTCGCCTGATGAGGCGACAGTTGTCGGCGATTATCTGACGGGGCGTCTCGCCGCGCGCAGCAACAATGTCGGCGTTGCGGCGGAAGCTTTCGGCGATGTTGAGACCGGCGGTTCAAACACCGATGAAGTGCTGCGTGGCGCGTTCTTCTTTCAGGTCGCCTCCGGCGATATCGACGCGGCGGCGGCGCTGGCGCCGAAAATTCTTTCCAATGACGACATCGAGGATGACGATCTCGCGCGGCTGGTCGAAGCGGCGCACGCCCTGAAAAATAAAAATTACCTTGGCGCGCGCGCAGCGCTCTCCGCTGATGCGGAGGTGGAGTATTTTGCGGCCGCCATGATCATTCTTGATGCGTGGGCTATCGCTGGCGAAGAGGGGCCTGAACCGGCGCTGAAAGCGCTGGCGGAAAAAAAGGGCGAAACCTTCCGCGGTTTTCATCCCCTGCATCAGGCGTTCCTGTTTGAAAATGCCGGGCTCGTCGATGAGGCGCGCACCGCCTACCAGCTCGCGCTCATGTCTTATGGCGGCATCGTCGCCCGAGACGCGTACGGTTCTTTCCTTGAGCGCTCGGGCGATCTCGACGGCGCCCGCAATCATTATGAATTACTGGCGCAATATCCCGGTCCAGACCGTCAGGTGGCGGAGAGCGGGCTTCGCCGCCTTGACGCCGGCAAGGCCGATACGGCCTGGGCCGACATGACGCCGCAAAAAGGCGCCGCCGTCGCGCTTTACATCTTCGGCTCGGCAGTGCTGCAGCAAACGGTTGAACAGCGCGACGCAGCGGAAAAAGCCGGTTTTCGCGTCGGCGACGCCAATTACGACATGCCGCTCGCCTTCACGCGCATTGCGCTTTATCTCTCGCCGGAATTCGATCACGCTCAACGTCTCGCAGGCTCGATTTTGAACGCCTATGGCGACAACAAAAAAGCCGTCGCGATGCTGCGCGGCATCCCGAAGTCTTCAGCCTTTTACGAACAGGCGCAGATCGAAGTTGCCGGTGGGCTTATGGCGCAAGGCCGGAACCGCGAAGCAAAAAAGCTGTTACGGGCGCTGGCGAATTCGGGAACGTCGCCTGAAGGCCGTTTCACTTACGCGAATCTGCTCGCCAGCGAAGGCGATCACCGCGGCGCCGTGCGCGAATATACGGCGCTAATCGACGCCCTGCCGGAAGATCCCCATGAAGACGCCTGGCGGTTTCTGGTCGGGCGCGCCGCTTCACTCCTGATTATGGATGACTGGCCCGCCGCAGAAGTCGATCTGAAGCGGGCGGTCGAGATCGCGCCGGAAGAGTCCGCAGCGCTCAACTATCTTGGTTATTCCTGGGCGGAGCGCGGAGAAAATCTTGAAGAAGCGTTCGGTCTCATTGAAAAGGCCGTGGCGCTTGAACCCAATTCCGGGGCCTATATCGATAGTCTCGGCTGGGCCCACTATCAGCGCGGCGATTATGAGGAAGCGGTGGGGCATCTCGAACATGCCGCGTCGCTGGAGCCTGCCGATCCGACGATTACGGATCATCTTGGTGATGTTTATTGGCGTCTCGGTCGCAAGATTGAGGCGCGCTATGAATGGCGCCGGGTGCTGGAGCTTGAGCCCACGAATACATTGCGCGAAAGCATTGAAGACAAGATCAAGAATGGGCTGCCGCCGGAAGCCGGTTCGCCGGAAAATGATGCATGATCGCACTCGCCGCGCCCGCAAAGATCAATCTCTATTTACATATCGGGCCCGTCCGGCGTGATGGGCTGCATGATCTTGCAAGCCTTTTTGTGTTCGCCGATGACGGCGACGTCATTCGCGTGGAACCCGCAAGAACTTTATCGCTGACCGTAACAGGTCCCTATGGGTCGCTTCTGAAAGGCCTTCCGCCGGAAAAAAACCTTGTCTATCGCGCGGCGCAAATGCTTGCGCATGTGGCGGGGATTGAGGCGGGCGCCGCGATTACACTGGAGAAAAATCTTCCCGTCGCGGCGGGCGTCGGCGGCGGTTCGGCCGATGCGGCGGCGGCGCTGAACGCGCTGGTGAAACTTTGGAAGATTGATATTGGCGAGGCGGCGCTGGTCCGGCTCGCCTTCCGTTTAGGCGCCGATGTTCCGGCTTGCCTTGCAAAAGCGCCGGTGAATGTCCGGGGCGCCGGTGAGCGGATCGAGCAAGGTCCGGCTCTGCCGCCCTTATGGATTACGCTCGTCAATCCGCGTGTGGAGATGCCCACCGGGCCTATTTTCCGCGCCTTTGACAAAGCCCATCCTGCGCCGCCAGCGCCTTTGCTTGTGAATTTCAGGGCGGCCAATTACCGGCAACTGACACAGGCGATGCAGGCGAGCCGCAATGACCTCGAAGCTTTCGCTATCGAAAAGGCGCCGGTCATCCGTGAGGTGATCAATGGGCTCGCGGCGACGCCCGGCGCGCTTGCGGCGCGCATGTCCGGCTCCGGCGCCACTTGTTTCGCCTTGTTTGCCTCGCCCGCATCGGCTTCCCGCGCGGCGCGCGCGGCGCAAGCGCACGGACATTGGGCCATGGCCTCGGCGCTTCATGTGCGCCCGAGCGGCGTTTGAAAAAGCGTCAGTGGATTTTCGTAAAACGCCTCGATAAACAAATAACTAGACCATCATGAGCGCTTTCGAATTTGTGCATGATGGTCTAGGTTTTAGGCTCCGACAATCCGGCGGACTTCATGCTGATCGAACCTTTCATTTTCGCCTGTGCCGGCGCGGTCACGATCGCTGTCACCTATTGCGCCTGTCTTTATGCGGCGCAGGCGCGGCGCGTGCTCGATCACCCCAATGAGCGTTCAAGCCACACAAATGCGACGCCGCGCAATGGCGGTTCGGCGATCATGGCGGGCTGGGTTGCCGGGGCTTTTGTTGTCTCGGCTTTCGCAGGCGATGCGGACGCCGCCGGCAAGCTGGCGAGACTGGCGGTCTGCGGCGGTCTCGCATTCGGACTCGGTTACGCCGACGACCACCTGACATTTTCGCCGATCTGGAAACTGGTGGGACAGGTCGCTATCGCCGCGCTTTTCACCATTCTCTTCGCCCCGCTTCAATCCGTTCCCTTGCCATGGTTTGGCGAGGTGACGATCCCTGCCGCGGCGAGCGTGCCGATTACGATCTTCTGGATCGCGGGTTTCATGAACGCGTTTAATTTCATGGACGGCGCCAATGGCATGGCTGGCGGCGCGGCGGCGGTGGGCCTTGCCTGGTTTGCGGTCATCGCGAGTTTCACCGGCGCCCCGGCGCTGGCGGTGGCGGCGCTGTTGCTGGCCTTGTCGGCGGCGTCGTTCCTGCCGGAAAATCTTTTGCGCGGTAAGTTGTTCATGGGCGACAATGGCAGTCAGGCGCTCGGCTTTTTCATCGCCGCTTTCGCGGTGCTTGGCGTCAACTGGACCGGTGGGCGCCTCAGCGCGCTGGTAATTCCGGTGATCTTTTTGCCGTTTCTGTTTGACGTCGCGTGGACGCTGGTCTCGCGCGCTTTGCGCAGACAGAATGTCCTTGAGGCCCACCGCGAGCATTTCTACCAATTGATGATGCGCCTCGGCGCCTCGCATGCGCGGGTCGCGGTTATCTATATGTCCCTGATCAGTTTCTCATCGGCGGCGGCGATTTTGATGCTGACCCATCCAGCGATGCTGCACTGGATGACGCCGCTGGTGCTGTCGCTCCTGTTCACCATCGGCGCGGTCGCGATCTACCGCCGGGCGATGCGCGCCGGGCTCTTGGCGACCGCTGAACCGGACGCGTCTTTTTCCGCTGCGGAATAATTTCTTTTAAGCGCCGCGGGCGGTCGAGGTTTCGACAAGATCGGCGAGCGCCTGAGTAAAGTCATTCTGCGGCGCGTCCTCGAGCGCATCAAGCGCCTTCTTGGTGTAGGAACGGGCGCATTCAATCGTGTCTTCAAGCGCGCCGTCTCGCTCCATCAACTCCCGCGCCTTTTCGAAATCGCCTTTTTCCTGACGGCCTTCGGTAATGACCCGGCGCCAGAAGGGTTTTTCTTCATCGCGGGCGCGGGCGACGGCGTAGACCACCGGCGCCGTCATCTTGCCTTCGCGGAAATCATCGCCGACCGTTTTGCCGAGGGCGTATTCGAATCCTGAATAATCAAGCGCGTCATCGATAAGCTGATAGGCGACGCCGAAATGGTCGCCGAAACGGCGCATGGCGTCCTCATCACGGGCGCCGGAGCCGGAGATCATGGCGCCGACTTCCGTTGCGGCGGCGAACAGCGCCGCCGTTTTCGCCTTCACCACATTGATATAGGTCTCGAAGGTGGCGGCGATATTTTTCTGGGTGGTCAGCTGAAGAACCTCGCCTTCGGCGATCACACCAGAGGCATGAGACAGGGCGCGCAGGACGCCAAGATTTTTCGCTTCGACCATCAGCTCAAAGGCGCGCGAGAAAATGAAATCGCCGACGAGAACGCTTTCCTTGTTGCCCCAGATAATGTTGGCGGTGGAGGCGCCGCGGCGCAGCGCCGATCCGTCAACGACATCGTCATGCAGCAATGTGGCGCCGTGAATGAGTTCAACTGCGGCGGCGAGCTTCACATGATCATCGCCGTCATAGGAAAACACTCCGGCTGAGGCGAGGGTGAGCATGGGGCGCAGCCGCTTGCCCCCGGCGTTGATAAGATGGCCCGCCAGCTGCGGGATCATCGCGACCGGCGAATCGAGGCGGCGCAGGATTTCCCTGTTCACAGCCTGAAGATCATCGTCGGTCAGCGCGCGCAGACGATCGACCGCCGAAAGGAATTCCGGCGCGCGTTTTGCGGCGATAGTCTCGCTTGCTGTCGCGGCCAGTCCCAAAATTACGCCTTTCGCCTCATTGCAACGGGTTCGCAGATTGGTCGCTGGCGGCTGACCGGTCAAGCGTTGCCGGCTGCGGCCTTTCGGCGGCGTATCCGGTAACCATCTTTCCAGCGCCCCAGGCGCTGGCGCATTGAAAAGCTTCGGCTTTTACCTTACTTGCAGCCGATGGCAGATATCTCTGAACTCTTCAAAAATCTTTGGCTGAAGCTCCCTTTCACAGGTGCATCCGCGCCTCGCGTATCCGTGATTGAGCTTAATGGCGTCATTGGCGAAATGGGCGCCGGGCGCAAAGGCCTTACGCTCAAAAAAATTGAGAAGGCGATCGAGGCGGCGTTCAAACCGGGTGATCTGAAAGCTGTGGCGCTGGCGATCAATTCGCCTGGCGGCTCGCCCGTTCAATCGCGCTTAATTATGAGCGCCATCCGGCGTCTGGCGAGCGAAAAGGATGTTCCTGTCCTGGCTTTTATTGAGGATGTGGGAGCTTCGGGCGGTTATATTCTCGCCATCGCCGCCGATGAAATTTACGCTGATGAAAGTTCTATTGTGGGCTCAATTGGTGTGATTTCCGGCGGATTCGGATTTCCCGAAGCCATCAAGAAGCTGGGGGTTGAGCGCCGCGTCTATACGGCGGGCGAAAACAAATCGACCCTGGACCCGTTCAAACCGGAAGACCCAGAAGATGTGGCCCGGCTTGAGGTGATGCTCGCCGAACTCCACGACCAGTTCATTGCGCTGGTCAAGGAACGGCGCGGGGACAAGCTCTTGGACGATCCCGATCTCTTTTCGGGACGGTTCTGGACGGGCGCCACCGCGGCGCAAAAGGGATTGGTCGACGGAACCGCTCAACTCGACGATTTTCTGCGCGACCGCTACGGAAAAGATGTTAAGGTCAAGCGTATTTCGCCCGATAGCGGGTCTCTCCTGAAAAGGCTGATGGGGGGAGAAGCCGGGGCGTCAGGACTCTCGGCGCCGTCCCTGATCGATGCCGATGAAATGCTGGCGGCGGGTGAGCGCAGGGCGTTATGGGCGCGGTTCGGTCTCTAGGACCGGAAACTTGGACAGGAGATTCGCCAATGAGCGCAGTCACCACTCTTGTTGCGACGGTTGCCGCCGCTGCGGGCGCTGTCGCCCTTATCCGCGTCGCCGAGAGACGCATGCGGCCGCTTCGCAAAGCGTTGAACGAGATGCGCAAGGCGGCGTCCCCCGCCAGCGGCGATGTCATCGACTATGAACAAGACCCGGAAAGCGGTGTCTTTCGCCCCAAGGGTGGGGCGCGTTCCTAAGCGCCTTCAATCAAGGTGACGACAATGCGCCGCTGCTGCGGTGCGCGCCGGTGTTCAAGCACATAAATTCCCTGCCAGCTTCCCAGCAGTAATCCTCCGTCTGCAAACGGGATGGTGAGCGATGTCGCGGTCACAGCGGATTTCAAATGCGCGGGCATGTCGTCCGGACCTTCAGCGTCATGGCGATAGGGTCCGTTTTCTGGCGCAATGCGATCGAGCCAGTCGAGAAGATCGCGCATCACATCCGGGTCGGCGTTTTCCTGTATCGTCAGCGACGCGGAAGTGTGCTGGATGAAGAGATGCGCAAGCCCGCTTTGAATCGGGGCCGAGGCGATGGCGGCCTCCACTTGCGCCGTGATATCGATGGCCTTGCGTCCCGCAGTTTCGATAGTTAATAGCGTCGCCATCCGTAACCCTTTGTAATACAATAAAAATCTTGGGCACTATTGTTTTGCTGCGCGCTCTGCCACAAGCCATACTCGCCCGGTTCGCCGCAATCGGTTCGTTCCGCCCGATTTTTGATATGCCGATTTTGATGTGTCTGTTGCCCAATTGAAAGACGTCGCCTTCATCGATCTTGAAGCCTCGGGCTTGTCTGCGCGTTCCTGGCCGATTGAAGTGGGTTGGTGCTTCGTCAGCGGCGCCCCGCAGGCGATGCTGGTCCGGCCTGATCCTGCATGGTCAATCGAGGATTGGGACCCTGAGGCGGAGGCGCTTCACGGCGTTCGTCATGACGAGCTTCAACGTGAAGGGATCTCGCCTGGAGAGGTTTGCGAAAAACTGAATGAAGCGCTCGCGGGCAAGGTTGTTTATTCCGATGCGCCGGACTGGGACGGGTTCTGGCTCTATCGCCTGTTTCAGGCGGCGAAGATCCGGCAACGCTTTGTGGTGAGCGATTTTTCTTCAATCTTCCTTGGGGCCACGCCGGAAAAAGTTGAACGTTGCATCGCAGAGGCTGACCGCGCCGCGCCGCGCCTGCACCGGGCGATCCCTGACGCGCTTCACATGCGCGCGCTCTACAAACTCGCCATCGAATAATGAGGCTGTGAATAATGAGGCAGTGTCATCAGGCGTTGATCCTGATCGCGCGAGAGGCGATGTCCGTAGCATGTTAAAATCGAACACAACGCCTGAAGCGCGCCGTTTCACCTTTCGCCTTGGAGATGGCGAGATGAGCGGCTGGCGCTGGGAAAATAGCGCCGCCGCCCCGCTATTGTTTCTCCATGCAACCGGGTTTTGCGCGTCCGCCTATACCCGCATGCTCTCGTCGCTTGCCGGCGCCTATGACATTTACGCTCTTGATCTTCGCGGGCATGGTCGCACCAGCCTGCCCGCCGAACCGGGAAGCGTCCGGTCCTGGGCGGTTTTTCGCGACGATGTGCGGGCTTTTCTCGATCAGGAAAAGCGTGAGGGCTGGACGCTGGCCGGACATTCCCTTGGCGCCGCCACGGCCTTGCTCGCAGCTGAGGGCAGGCGTGATGTCGCCGCCCTGAAATTGATCGAACCGGTGGCCATGCCGGGCTGGCTTTCCGGTTTTGCGAAAACACCGCTCTGGCCGGTCTTCGCCGCGCGCATGCCGCTGGTGCGGCAGGCGCTGCGACGGCGCAGCCGATGGGCTTCCCGCCAGGAGGTGATCGCTTCCTATGGCCGCAAATCCCTGTTTCGCGACTGGGCGCCCGGCGTTCTCGAAGATTATTTGACTGACGGCCTTACGACAGAGGGGACGGGGGATGCTGTGGGGGTTCGTCTTTCCTGTGCGCCTGCATGGGAGGCGGCGACCTTCGCCGCGCAAGGTAATGATTTCTGGAAGGCGGCGGCGCATGCGCCAGCCCCGGTTAGGATTTTCGCGGCCCGGCAGGCGGCCTCGACTGTTCCGGCCTTTGCGCGGGCCCGGTTTCAAAAGCTTGGCGCGGAACTGAAGGTCGACGATGGTGCGGGTCATCTTGCGCCCATGCAAAAACCTCAGGAATTGGCGGCTTTTCTGGCGTCCTGACCACTGGAGCGCGGAAAAAAACCGCTGCCGCCGCCAGAAGGGTTGGAGCTTCAGGGCCTTTTTGCTAAGCGTCGCTGCCGAATATCCAAACCAGCACGGAGGGCCCGCATAGGCGGCGTTCGAAGACCGGGCGGTTTTTTAGTCAAGGAAGGTTTTGAGAATGAGCGAGGCGCAAGCTCTCCCCGAAGTGACCGGCCGGATGTTTCTTTACGAACAGCCGGAACTGTTGATGAAAGAAAAACATGGCGATCTCGGCATCACGCCGGCGTCGCAGCCCTTCGGTTTCGCCGCCAAAGTGCGGGCGTTGCCAATTACGCTTGGCGAAATCCCGTCGGCGATCAAAGATTATCCCCTGATTTTCATGTCGCAGGAACAGCCTCAGCTTCTGGCTGTCACCGGGCTCTATGATGACTTCAACCTTTTTGTCGATGACAACGGCAACTGGGAAGATTTCTCCTACATCCCCGGCTATGTGCGCCGTTATCCCTTCGGCGTCGCCGCTGAAGCCAGCGGAGAGCGCATGGCGGTGGTGATTGACCGCGGCTTTGAAGGCTTGTCCACGACGGGTGAGAACCGCCTTTTCGAAGATGGTCAGATGACGCAGCAAACGCAGGCGGCGGTGGACTTCGTCAAAACCTATGAGCGCGACCGTCAGCAGACGGAGCAGTTCGCGAAGGTCCTCAATCATCATGAGCTGATCCAGCAACAGACCGCACATTACACGCCCACTGGCGCGAGTGAGCCGGTGACCTTTGCGCAGTATTTCGGCGTTGACGAAGAGCGTTTGAAAGCGCTCCCGGTTGAAACCAAAATGGAGCTTGAGAGCCAGGGCGTTCTGGCGCTGATTTATGCGCTGCTGATCTCCATGGGCAACTGGCGCCTCCTGCTTCAGCGTCGCGCCAAGCGCTTCAACCTTACCGAACAGGATGTGTTCAAGCCGCTGGTTTCTAACTAGCCGGTTCACGACGATCCTAAAGATCAGCCGGGCCGCGCCGTCAGCGCCGCCCGGCTTTTTCATGTTCAAGTTTCAGCGATCCTGAGAGAAGAAAAGCGAATAAGCATTGGCCTTCTCTGCGGGGCCCGTTACCAAGACGCCATGAAATTCAGCTCCGCCTTTCTCTTCATGCTGATCTCCCTTTGCGCGTCTATCGCCTGCGCGCGGGCGCAAACGGTGATTGAGAATGATTACACCCGAACCGAAATCACGGCTGAGGCGGCGGGTTTTGCGCCGGGTGAGACGCTCTGGTTCGCGGTCCGTCAGGAGATCAGCCCCGGCTGGCATGTGTTCTGGACCAATCCCGGCGACGCTGGCCTTCCCTTGCGGCTGGACTGGTCGTTGCCCGAAGGGTTTACGGCGGGAGAAATCGCGCATCCCGCGCCGGAGTTCATACCCGTGGGCCCGCTGGCGAGCTACGCCCATGAAGGCGCGCCAGTGTTTCTCGTTCCCGTAACAGCGCCAACGGATGCGGCGCCTGGGTCCAGCGTCGATATCGCCATCGAAGCGTCATGGCAGACATGCGAGGAAATTTGCGTTCCGGAAGACGGCCGTTTTTCATTTTCGCTGCCGGTGCTGGCGCAGAGTTCTCCTGATCCGGCGCACAAGGTTCTGTTCAGTATCGCACGCGCCAAACTGCCCGAAGTGTTTGAGGGTCGCGCGACCATTACTGTCGAAGACGACGTCTATGTGTTGACCATGGACGCGCCGGAAAATTTTCTTGCGGACAATGTGTTTTTCTTCGCCGGCCCCGAAGGCGTCGTTTCCCCGCCGGCGCCGCAGGAAGCGGGATTGATTGATGGCGCCTTGCGGATTGCCATGCAGCCGGGTTGGGTCGAGCGCTATGAAGACAAAACATTTCCCGGTCTTTTGACTTTCGGCGCGGGCGCCGCCACCCGAGCCGTGGCGCTGACGGCCGATGTTCCGGCGCCGCTGCAAAAACAAGCAAAGGTCCCGCAAGTGACGCCGCAAAAAGCCCCCGAGCTCGGTTTGCTGCTAGTATTCGCCTTTTTGGGCGGCGTTATTTTGAACGTCATGCCTTGCGTGTTTCCGGTGGTGTTCATCAAGGCCGCGTCTTTCATGCAGAGCGCGCGCGAACACCCCGAAACGGTTCGGCTTCATGGCCTTCTTTACGTAGCGGGCGTTATGGCGACGTTCCTTTTGATGGGCGGCGCGCTGCTCGTCTTGCGCGCTGGCGGCGCCCAGTTCGGATGGGGCTTTCATCTGCAATCGCCATGGGTGGTGGCCTTGTCGGCATATGTGCTCTTGCTGGTCGGGTTAAATCTCGCCGGGCTGTTTTCCGCCGGCGAGGGGCTCGCGGGCGCGGGCGAAGGGTTGGCGTCGAAAAAAGGCGGCATGGGCGCTTTTTTCACCGGCGCGCTCGCCGTTGTAGTTGCCGCGCCCTGCATCGGACCATTATTGAGCGCGCCCATGGGCGCCGCGCTGTTATTGCCGCCGGTCGCGGGCCTCGCGATCTTTGCGATGCTCGGTCTTGGGCTTGCCGCGCCTTATCTCCTTTTGTCCTTTACGCCGGGGCTGGGTCAGCGCCTGCCGAAGCCGGGCCCTTGGATGGCGATCTTCAAA
>JAUHYK010000090.1 GCA_030426465.1 Alphaproteobacteria bacterium | reverse complement strand
TGCCGGGCTGCTTTTCGGCTGGCTCGGCGGCGCCTGGACCGCCCGCCGCAAATACCGGGAACAGGCGGAACAGGTTCTCGGTGAAGTCGTGAGACTGCGGGCGACGGCCGAGGAGAAACTCTCCGGCGACGATCCTGATTTCGATGCGCTCATCGATAATTTCCAGTCGGCCGTCACCGGCGCCTATGACGCCATTCAGGCCATGGAAAATCAGGTCAAGATCACCAAAGTCAAAAGCGAAGGCAGCCGGCAGGTGATCGCGTCTTCCGCGCAGATCATTCGCATGATCGAAGAACAGGCCTATCTTGACGGCGGGCCGGTCGACATCACACCAAAGACAAAAGCGCCTCGCCTCGCCGCGAAAAAGAAAGCCTAGGGTCAGAAGATCAAACCATTATGGCGCCAATTCGCATCGCGATGCTTTCGGGACCGCGCAACATCTCCACAACGATGATGCGCAGCTTTGAAAACCGTGACGATTGCATGGTCGCGGACGAACCCTTTTACGCCTGTTATTTGAAAGCGAGCGGCGCCAATCATCCGTTGCGCGAGGAGACGCTCGCCGCGCAATCACCGGATTGGAAGACTGTCGCAGCGGAATTGAAGACACGCGCCGGCGCCGCCTACAGTTTCGAAAAACACATCAGCTTTCATTTCGCCTTCGCGCCGGATTTCGACTGGCTACATGGCGCGCGGATTTTTCATCTGATCCGCGACCCCCGCGCCATGGTCGCGTCCTACAAGAACAAGCTTGATGATGTCGATCCGATCATCGATTCCTATCGCATCCAGCGGCGTTTGTATGAACTAAAGCCGGCGCCGGTGATTGACGCCGCCGATGTCTTAAAGGCGCCGGAAGTGACCTTGCGCGCCCTGTGCGCTGCGCTCGGCATGCCATTCTCGAAAGATATGCTTTCCTGGCCTGCGGGGCCGCGCGAGAGCGACGGCGCATGGGCGCCGCACTGGTATGATGCTGTGAATGCGTCGTCAGGCTTCAAGCCATATGAGGAAAGAAAAATCAAATTATCGCCGGAGCTGGAAGCGGTCGCCCGCGCCTGCGCGGCTGATTACGCTTTTTTCCAGACGCGCCGCCTCGTCATTTGACGGCAAACGCATCACTCTTCCGGCAGAGCGGCCTTGTAAACGGACTGCTTCGGCGCCTGAAAGAGTTTCATCACCATCGGCTCGAACGCCTCCAGCGGCATAGAGTCATAATTTGGGTCGAAAGCCGGCTGATCGTATTTTTCGCAAAACTCGGCCGTATGCTGAAAATAGTCATGATCGCGAAACTGGTCGCGCATGTCGCGATCCATGCCGAGATAATGAAAGAAATAATAGCCCTGAAAGATACCGTGCTTTTCCACCATCCAGTGGTTCTGTTCAGAAACGAAGGGTTTTAGGATCGCCGCAGCGATGTCGGGGTGGTTATAAGCGCCTAGCGTGTCGCCGATATCATGCAATAGCGCACAGACCACATATTCCTCGTCGCGCCCGTCGCGATGGGCCCGCGTCGCCGTTTGCAGGCAGTGCTCCAGCCGGTCCACCGGGAACCCGCCATAATCCCCTTCAAGCAATCGCAAATGGTCAAGGACACGCGCGCCGCCATTGGCCGCGAACGGCGCGAACTGGCTGGCGATGATCATCCAGTCTTCCTGCGTGCCTTCGGTCATGGCGTGAAACTTGGCGCGCGGCGCGCCCGCATCTCCATGGTCTGGCATGAACATCTCCTCCGGCTTTGATTTCGTTTCGGTCAAGCTTACAGTTTTTGATCGGCGGGACTCAAGCTTGGGGCGCAGACCGGAAAGAAAGGCGGCGCAAAGGTGATTGCACGGCTGGCGACAACCCTGACGGGGATCGTGCTCATGCTTTATGGGCTGATCGCCGCCTTTTCGCCCCTGCCCCTTGGCGCGCCCCTGGTCATTCTGGGCCTCATCATGATCGCGGCCGCGAACCCGGCGGCGCGTCCATTAATCCTCTCCATGCGCCGGCGCTGGCGCTGGTTCGACTTTCTCGTGCGCAAGGCCGCCCGCCACTCACCCAAACGATATCATGAAACTTTCGCGGACACCGATCCCGCCACCCATCCCGAGCCTGCAAAAAAAGATGGTTAAGACGCCATCTTTTTAGACTTTTCGCTGCACCGGAAAACGCGCTGGTGATAAAAGGGGTCCATGAGCGTTTCGGTCTGTATCTTTGCGCGTAATGAAGAACGGCTTTTGCCCCGCTGCGCCGGCGCCCTGGACGCAGCCGGACTGAACGCAAACGACCAGACACATATTCTCGTTAATGGCTGTACGGACAATACGCTCGCGGCGGCAAAGCTCCTCGCCGCTGCGGACCGGCGGATCAATGTTCATGAACTGCCTGTAGGCGACAAGGCCAATGCCTGGAACGAATATATCCACCGCCTCGCCGATCCGGCGGTTCCGGTTCATGTGTTTATCGACGGCGACATCACGGCAAGTGAAAGCGCTATCGCCGCCCTTGGCGCGGCGCTAAAGGCGGCGCCCGACGCCTATGCGGCGGCGGCGCTTCCCGCCGCAGGCCGGAGCCGGCGCGGCTGGGCGACGCTGCTTCTCACCAACAACTATCTCAGCGGCAATCTCTATGCGCTCTCCGGCGCTTGTATCGCCGCTTTCCGGCGGGAGGCGCTGCACCTTCCCTACGGCGCCAAGGGAGAAGACGGCCTCATCACCTATCTGTTGTTAACGGACCTCAAAGGCGGTCCCGATGACAGCCACAAAAACCGCATTGTTATCGCCGAAGAGGCGACGTTCGAATTCGACTCGCTGCAGGCGAACTGGCGCGATTTCGATCTCTATCGACGCCGCCTGCGCCGTTATTCCGAACGGCATTTTCAAAAACAGGTGCTGTATCGCCTGCTCAAGGAGCGCGGCGCCGGGGCGATGCCTGAAACGATTTATGAAATTTACACGCAAGAGACGCTGGCGCGCTTGCGCCCGCGTCTTGATCCGGTGGATTACTGGTTTGATCGCGCAACCCTGAAGCGGTTGCACGCAAAACAGGCGCTCTCGGCTACGTCTGTTTAAGCTGCTTTCTCGACCTGAGTGAATTCGAGTTCGACCGGCGTCGCACGGCCGAAGATCGAAACAGCGACTTTAACGCGCTCAGCGTCTTCGTCGACTTCTTCAACAACGCCAGAGAACGAAGCGAAAGGACCGTCGGTGACGCGCACATTCTCGCCAATCTCGAAGGTGATCGTCGAGCGCGGACGGGTTTCCCCTTCTTCAATGACGCCGCGAATGCGGTCCACTTCCTTTTGCGGCACAGGCATCGGCTTGTTGCCCGATCCGAGGAAGCCGGTCACTTTCGGCGTTTCCTTGATGAGGTGATAGGTCTCATCATTGAGCGTCATCTTGACGAGCACATAACCCGGGAAAAAGCGCCGCTCGGTGTTGATCTTGCGGCCGCGGCGCACTTCGGTAACCTCTTCGGTCGGCACGAAAAGCTCTTCGATGAAATGCTCGAGGCCCTTGTCCTTTGCGGAGGTCAGAATCGATTCAGCGACTTTCTTTTCGAAATTCGAATATGCGTGAACGATGTACCAGTTGCTCGCCATGCCAGTTGTTCCGTTTGTTGATTAGTTAGTTGTTGGCGCCGACGCAGTCGATCGGCAGGACGTGACAAACCGTAAACCGCAGGCCCTGATCCACGCCGAAAAAGAACAGCGCCATAATCGCCACCATGATCAGCACCATGGTTGTAGAGACGAGCGTTTCGTTGCGCGTCGTCCAGGTGACTTTCGCGGCTTCATTTCGAACCTGCTGGATGAACTCCATCGGCCCGACGCGCTTTTTCTTTTTGACCTCGGTCGCCTTGCCTTCGATGACCTCAGCGTCGCCAGCCGGTTTTTTCTTTTTCGCCATGTCTCGCCGCCTTATATTCTGGGCTTTAAGGGCCAAATCCGACTTCCCTCCAGACACAGCTTCTCGTGCGCAGTTCCCGCGCTTTGAAGAATCTCCAGAGGATTTCGGAAGACGCCGCCTTAGGTAAACCTTTTCGCGGGCCCGTCAAGAAGGCTTTGCCGCCAGGGCCGGAAAATCACTCGCCCGCAGCGGCCTCCTCATGGGCCATCAGCGCCTCCCAGGAGCGCGCATAGGGGTTTTCGGCCCCGATAGGGCCCTCAAACCAGGGCTGGCCGCCCGGAGGCCCCGCCAGCACGTAATTTGAGAGGATAACGCCGGGGAATTCCTCCGCGAGGGCCTTGTTGATCTCGAAATTGACGCGGCCGCCCCGCTCCCCCCAGGTGAACTCCCGGTAGCTCTCCTGCGTCATCAGATAATCTCGCTGGCCGTTGCCGTCGTCACGCCATGGCCGCCCGAGATGGGACCCGCCCTCATAGGCGCCGATGAACCGGACGCCATATTGCTCTCCTTGCGCTTTTGCGCCGCGCCATAATTTGACGACATTGGCGAGCGTGCCCTGCCGGTTCTCGCTGCCGTGAAGAAGGAAATCCTCTAGCGCGGCGAGGTCGTTGAAATCGAAATCCGGACCATATTGGTTTAAATCGCCGAAGCCCCAATAGGACGCCACGGAGACGCCAAAGCCGGACGCATGATCGGCCCAGCGCTCGCCCTTTTTATCCATGTAGGCTTTCGCGGCTTTCAAGGCTTCGCCTGTCTTTTCGACCCAGGCCGCCTGCCCCTCAATGACATAAGTGATGTTCTGCTCTCGCCCAGCGCGCGCGAGCGCGCCATCGACCGCCAGCTTGAAGCGCGCCATCAGCGCGCCATAGCCCTCGCGAACGCCATCGTTCGGAATGCCAAGATAGGGCGCCAGCCCTTTGCCCATACTGCCGGCGTAGACGGTGGTCAGGAAATACTGGCCTGCGAAGTTCCAGACTTCATTGGCGAGCGAAACATAAAGAGGCCGGTCCGCAGGGTACTCGCTCTCGATCAGCGCTTCAACAAAAGCGTCGGCGTAGCGGTCCCACTCCTCGCTTTCGATGACATTGACCGCATCGTCCCCCGCGGCTTGCGCAAATGCGCCAGCCCAGTGGCCGCGACTGTCATCGGCAGGTCGCGAGTCGAAAAGCGTCTGCGGCGCGCCGAGCGTCATCGGCGCTTGAAACCAGACGATCTTGCCGCTCTCGGTTCCAAGACGCAGCGCCGCCTCGATCGGCATTCCCTGAACCGGGCTCGGATATTTAAATTGCGGCTCACCCGTCGCATTGCCCCAATCGGTCGCCGCCCAGAAAGCCGCCTCCATGGAAGCGAGATCGTCGACAGAACGGATCGTTGCGCTGTTGGCGGACTGAATGTCCATTGTCCGCACGATGTCGTATCCAGCGATCCCCTTAAGAAAAGCCGGATTATAGATCTTGCCGGCTTTGACCGCTTCTTCGTTTTCCTTGCGGTAGAGTTTCAGGGATGTCAGCGGCCCCTTGAGGCCGCGGATCTGGATGCGCGAATGGTCGAGCGTCTTGCCGCGTTTGAAATTGCGTGTGAACACAATGCGGTTTTTCGACTCGCGCCATTGCATTTCCCGCGGGAGGTAGTCGATCCAGAAATCAGCGTCGCCTTCCCATTCGAGCACCCAGTCGCCATCCCAGTGCAGATTCATTTCCGGAGAATTAGCCGGAAAATAAATGCCGCCATTCAACCATTTTCCATTGGGCAGCTGCTTCGGCAACAGCGTTTTCTTGTCCACAAGGCCAGCCGCAATCATCTCGCCGGTATTCATGCCACCGCCTTCCCAGACGACAGGGCTGGCGTTGATGAGATTGATGAACGGCTCCTCCATGTTGAAGGTGGCCGGATACCAAGGGCCAACTTGCATCAGGGGCCGTTGCGGCGCCGCGCTCTGGGCAGACGCAGATGTCTGCGCAACGAGCTGCGCCCTCGCCTCGGCGAGATCATCGACGCCCTGTTGCGGCTCAGCAGCGCTCGAATCGCCGCTTGCGCCGCAGGCAGCCGACCCCATCAGAAACAAGGCGGCGGCAAGAACTCGTAAACTGCACGACATGGGGTGGCCTCCCGTGAATATCCTGCGCCGATCCTAGCAAGGTTCGCGCCCCGGCGGCAAAAACAGGGGGTGTAAAATGGTTAATAATGAGAAGAAAACTGGCAGGGGCGGAGGGACTCGAACCCACGACCCTCGGTTTTGGAGACCGATGCTCTACCAACTGAGCTACACCCCTAGGCCAGGGACCTGCATTAAGGCGGGACTGCATCGCTTTCAATAGGCGGGACTAGTTTTTCACGCCTCAAGCCAGTCCAAAACCGCTTCCGCCGCCATATCCGCAGCGGGGCGCGCCTCCCCGGTCCAGCCGCGAACTATCTCCTTCACGGCCGTCAGCTGCACTTCACGCTCGTCCCCACCTGTCAGGAGCGGGATCAGCGCCGGCGCCATCAACTCCGCCCGGCAGCGCCGCTGGAGGAATTCAGGGACAATTTCCCGGCCAGCGGCAATATTGGCGAGCGCGGCATGGCGGATGGTGAAGATCGCCCGCGCCCAGACCTCCGTGACAAGATCGACCTTGTAAGCGACGACCATGGGCGTGCCCATAATGGCGAGTTCCGCCGCAGCGGTGCCGGAGGCGGCCAGCGCGGCGTCAGCAGCGGCGAAAGCGCCGGGACGATCATCACCTTCGACGATGACCGGGCGGCCCGGCCAGCCGGCAAGATAGTCAGGCAGGTCCGCCACGACCGAGGGAGCCGCCGGGATAACGACCCGCAGACCGGGAACAGCCTCTGCGGCGCGCCTCACCGTTTCGGCGAAAGGCGGTCCAAGACGGCGCAATTCGCTGGCGCGGCTGCCTGGCAGAACGGCGAGAAGCGGCCCCTCACCGAGATCGAACTCGCGTCGGAAGGCGGTCCGATCAACAGCGCGGTCGCGGGCCGCCTGAAATCCCGGATGCCCGACAAAACGCGCATTGGCGCCGGCGGCTTCGAAATAGGGCGTTTCGAATTCAAACAGGCACATCACGCCGTCAAAAAGACGCGCCGCTTTTTGTGCGCGTTTCGGGCGCGACGCCCACACCTGCGGGGCCACATATTTGAAGCGTTTGACCTCAGGCGCTTTACGGATGAACTTTTCCGCAGCGATGCGCGCAAAAGACCAACTGTCTATGAAAATAGCGGCGGCGGGCTTTTCTTCGGCCGCAAGGTCACCAAGCGCATCCGCGGCCTTTAGAGCGCGCGGCAAAAGGCCGAGGGCGGCGGCGGGACCGAGCACAGAAAAAGGCGCAATATCAAAAAGGCTCGCCAGCCCTTCTTTTCCCATCAAGGCGCCGCCGCAGCCAATAAACTGCACGTCGCTGCGCGTATCTTTAAGCGCTTTCATCAGCGCGGCGCCGAGCGCATCGGCGGAAGGCTCAAGAGCGCAAAGAAGAATTTTCATCGCCGCCATTCCTTCAGCGGGGCGCGACTTCCTGCGCCGTAAATCCGTAGACGAACAGCCCGGCTTCGTCGGCAAGCGTCGCCACCTCGTCAACATCGATGATCAGCGCCACCCCCGCCTCCACGGCGACGCCGGCAAGCCCGGCCTTAGCCGCGCGCCGGATTGTTTCAGCGCCGATCACAGGCAGATCGATGCGCAGCTCCTGCCCCGGCTTTGGCCGTTTCACCAGAACCCCGCCGCGCCCAACGCCATTGGGCAGGCTTGCGCAACGGTCAAGCATTTCGTCTGTCCCTTCCGCCGCCTCGATCGCCAGGACGAGCCCGTTGGCGACGACCGCGCCCTGGCCCACATCAAACGGCCCCAGTGCATGAACAATGTCGGCGGCTTTCCGCATATCAGCGAAATTTGACTCTTGCGGCGTATGCGCTCCGAACGCCCCGGGCCGGGCCGTCAGCTCATGCACGGCCTCTTCAACGCCGATTACGATAAGCCCTTCGGATTCCAGCGTATCGACAAGCACCGACAGGATTGCGCCGTCACCTCGCGCCGCCGCCGCAATAATCTTGGGCAACAGCGCCGCGCCGCGCCAATCGGCTTTCAGGGTGGAAAAGTCAGGGCGCTGAACAATGCCCGCAAAAACCGCTGCGTCGCAATTTTCCTGTTTCAGAATTCGAATTATTTTGCCAGCCTCGCCAATGGCGCAATCATCGCCCGGAGAGCTGTAGAGGCCAGGATCAGACGCGCCAGTAAGACGGATAACATGATGATCAGCGCCCCGGGCTGCGCAGGCGGCGACAATGCGCACTGGCAACGCCCCGCCACCGGCGATGACGCCAAGCTTGCGCCAGCGGGCCATCAGTCTTCTCGCGCCGCCGTCATCAGCGGGCGCGCCTTATCCACATCGATAAAGTCGATGATATGACGCACTTCCTCGCTCGCGCCAAATTTCTGTCGCACGGCTTCCAGCCGGTCCCTGAATACGGCGTCGCCGAAGAACAACATCCGATAGGCCGCGCGGATCTTGTGGATCGTCTCACGCGAAAAACCACGCCGTTTCAATCCGACAACATTCAATCCCACAAGACGCGCATGGTTGCCGACCGCAGACGCATAGGGAATGACATCCGTCGTCACCGCAGCGCATCCGCCAATAAAGGCATGGTCGCCGATCCGGCAATGTTGGTGAATGGCGCAAAAGGCGCCGAGAAAGGCGAAATCGCCGATATGTCCATGCCCGCCAATAGCCGCGCCATTGGCGAAGATAACCTTGTCACCGATATGGCAGTCATGAGCGACATGAGAGCCGGCCATGAAAAACCCACCATCGCCAACGCTTGTCAGCGCGCCGCCGGCGATTGTCCCCCGGTGCATGGTCACATGTTCGCGAATGATATTGCCGGCGCCGATGACAAGCCGCGCGCCTTCGCCTTTGCAGCCGAGATGCTGCGGCGGCTCACCAAGAACGCAAAATGGATATATTTGCGTGTTCGCGCCAATTTCCGTCGCGCCTTCAATCACCACATGGCTCTTCAGCTCAACGCCGTCATGGAGCTTCACGCCGTCGCCAACGACGCAATAAGGACCGATCTCGGCGTCGCCGACCTCAGCCCCTTTATCGATTATGGCGGTAGGATGAGCCTTCATAGGAAACTCAGAGCGATTGGGCCAGCATGGCCGAGAATTGCGCTTCGGCGACTTTCTTGCCGTCAACCGTGGCGACGCCTTCAAAGCGCCAGACAGGCGGGCGGCGCTGAACCGTCCTGACCGCGATCCTCACCTGATCGCCAGGCACAACCGGACGGCGGAAGCGCGCCTTATCGACGCCCATGAACAAAACGACTTTCCCTTCAGTATCAAGATTTTCCGTATACGATGTATAGGCCGCCGCCGTCTGCGCCATGGCTTCGATCATGAAAACCCCGGGCAAGACCGGCTTTTGCGGGAAGTGCCCCTGAAAGATCGGCTCATTGAATGTGACGTTCTTGATCCCGACAGCGCCCTCGCCCGGTACGATGTCCACAAGTCGGTCAACGAGCAAAATCGGATAGCGATGCGGCAGGATCTGCATCAACTCATCCACTTCCAGAATGCTTTTTCCGGGCTCTATTTTCGACATGGGGCTAACCGTTCCTCTTTTTTGTCATTTTCGCCAGCGCCGCCGTTTCGCGCAACCATTCCTTGATGGGGCGCGCTGGCCGACCGCCCCAGGTTTCTCCCGCCGGGACGTCGCGCATCAGGCCAGATCCCGCCGCGAGCATTGCGCCAGCGCCAATCGTCAAATGATCGGCGAGCCCCACCTGTCCGCCCATCATGACACCATCTCCAATCACACAACTTCCCGAAACGCCGCATTGCGCAGCGATGACGCAATTGCGCCCGAGGCGGACGTTGTGGCCGATTTGCACAAGATTGTCGATCTTGGTTCCGTCACCGATCACCGTATCCTCAAGCGCGCCGCGGTCTATTGCCGTATTCGCCCCGATCTCCACATCCGCGCCGATGACCACGCGCCCAAGCTGGGGCACCTTGACGAGACCCGACGGGCCCGGAACGAAGCCGAAACCTGACTGGCCAATTCGCGCGCCCGGAAGAATTCGGGCCCGGGGACCGACAAGCGCATGGGTGATGGTGACATCATGGCCGATAACCGCGCCGTCGCCGATGACTACGCCGGGGCCGATATAGGCGCCTGGCCCGATCTCGGCGTCATTTTGGATTTTCGCCGTCGCTGCGATGAAGGCCGAAAGATGCGCGCCCTCCGGCCGTTTCGTGACTTCACCGGCGGCTTTCAACGGCTGATGAAGACGCGCGCCGAGAAGTGCAAAAGCAAGTCGCGGTTGTTTCACGAGAGCAAGAGCGCCTGAAAGGGCCGAGGCTGCGTCGCCCGCGCCCTCAAGCGCCCCCTCAGGCGCGAAACAAAGTCCGAAAATCTTTCCGGGTAGCGCGGCAAGTCCGGCCGCTTTCTCACAATAGACGACGGCGCCAACCCCATCCGCCATGTCGAGCGACGTGACATGGGTCAGCATAGATTTTTCATTGCCGGCGACCAAGCGTGCGCCGGCGATCGTCGCGGCGTCGGCGACGCTCAGCGGCGCCAGGGTTTCAAAAAAGCGGCTGTCCGTCATGGAGCCCTCATCCCTGAAACACGAAACGGCCGACGCACGCGCCGGCCGCTCCGTTAAAGTTCAACAACGTTCAACTTACTTCTTGTTGGCCGCCTGCGCTTTGGCCTGCGCTTCCTTGATCTGCTTTTCGAGATCAGCGAGCGAAACTTTTTCAACGTCAACAGCAGGGAACTTTTTATCGAGCGCGGCGATGACTTCTTGAGTCACATCCGTCTCGGGCGCAGCATACATCACCGCTGACCGGTCGAGCAGGATGGTGGCGCCGCGTTTATCAACGATGTCCTTGAGGATCGGCTGGCTCTCCACAAGGATTTTGGCCTGAGCCTGCTGAACCGCCGCTGAGAACGCCTGCTCCATGATCTGCACGCGTTGCGGCAGCCCATACTGATAACGTCCCGCCAGATCCTGCTCGGTCTTTTTACGGACCTCTTCGGACATCAGCGACGCGTTTTTCTGGAAGCTTTCAATCTCTTTCTTGAGCTTGTCCGCTTCCGCTTCGAGTTCTTTCTCGACGCTTTTTTTAACTTGCTCGGCCTGACCCGGAATAGTCTTGCCGGCTTTCGTCTGTGAGACGATCTGAGCGCGGTCAACGATCAGGATAACCGGCGCCTTTCCGGCGCTTTGCGCTTCAGCGCCGCTGACGAGCGCGCCGCCAGCCAGTCCCGCCGCAGCGATCATGATAGCGCCTGCAATAGCAAAAGCCTGTTTTTTCATCTTACACCTCTACCTAAAAGTTGGTCCCAGCGCTGAAACGGAAACCTTCAGTCTGGTCGTAATCTTCTTTCCGCAAGATTTTGGCGAAATCAAAGCGGACCGGCCCGAAAGGAGAATCCCAGCTAACCGAAACCCCAGCCGTCACCCGAAGAGACAAATCGTCCTGTATCGGCGCGTAATCGCCAATTCCGTCATTATCCGTATCGACAAAAAACGCCGGATTGTCATTCAGCAATTTTGTCGAGTCATCGACCATGCCGACGGTGCCGAAGTCACTGAACAAGGACGCCCGAATGCCATACTGGTCGGGCAAAGGCAATGGCAACAGGATTTCCGCTGTGCCGATGGCGTAAGCCTTGGCGCCGATAGACTGGCCCCGAAGCTCGCCAGTCTGAGGATCAAACCGCGTCACATAGCGTGGCCCGATGCCAGCGACCTCGAAACCGCGGAACGTCGACGCGCCCTCGAAAAAGCGGTCCGAAAGACGCACATCATCGCCGCCCCAACCATTGATATACCCAGCGCGGCCTTTCAGCGAACCAATGAAATCACCAATAATCGGATGATACCATGCGGCGTTCATTTCAGCCTGGTAATAATTCACGTCGCCGCCAAGCCCTGCAATTCCGATCGAGCCGCCTGCACGCCAGCCGCGACGGGGCGTGATCGGATCGTCCCTCGTATCAAAGCTAAGGCTGACGCCGACGAGCGAAGTCAGGAAGCTCCCGCGCGATTCACAAGTCGGTGTCAGGGATTGAGCGGCGAAATCACAGATATTGGCCACGACCTGTTGGCCGGTTTGCTCATTCGCGTCATTGAAGAGGGGATTAACGCTTGACGGCATAGCGCCGGCAATCAGGATCGAAAGCGGATCAACGCCCAGACCAATATTTTGCGCCGTTTCCGTATTAATCGAAACGCTGTCGCGGGTCAGGAGATAATTCAACCCGCCGCGGCCGTATTCCGACACCTGGAAACCCGCATTGAGGCCAAAACCGATACGGTTCCGGATGAAGCCGGATTCGCGGAAATTTGTGCGCTGGTTAAAAAGCGAACCGCCAGCGGCCAGATTTCGATCGAGGAAATAGGGCTGCGTGAAACGCAGATCAACTTGCCGCGTTCGTGACGACGCCTGCACCCGGAAGCGCAAATACTGACCTCGACCAAGAAGGTTTCTCTCTTCAACCGAAACGTCGACGATGAAATTCTCTGTAGAGGAAATCCCGACGCCAAGGCTCAGCGATCCGGTCGATTGCTCCTCGACATTCACATCAAGCTCAGTGCGGTCCGGCGCAGAGCCCGGTTTCTCCTCAATCGTCACTTCCTTGAAGTAACCCAGCGAACGCACGCGCGCGCGCGAGCGGTCAACCAGCACACGGTTGAAGGCGTCGCCTTCCGCGAGACGAACTTCGCGGCGAATGATTTTGTCGAGGGTGCGCGAGTTGCCCTTGATGTTGATGCGATCGACGTAAACCCTCGGGCCTTCATTAACCTCGAAAACCAGATCGATCGTGTTTGAATCTTCGTGGCGGATCAGCCGCTGATTGACATCCACAAACGCATAGCCCGCCGTCCCGGTCGCGAAGGTGATCGATTCAACCGCCTTCTCAACGCGCTCGGAATCGAATGTCTGCCCCTCCTTGATCGGCACGAAATTCTCAAGCGCATCGGCGTTCAACTTGGCCAGCGTAGTTTTCACACGCACGTCGCCGACCTTGTATTGTGGACCTTCATCGACAGTGAAGGTGATGAAGAAGTCCTTGCGATCCGGCGTCAGCTCGGCAACGGCGGAAACAACCTGAAAATCCGCATAACCGTTCTTGCCGTAATGTTCGCGAAGAAGCTGGCGTTCATATTCGAGGCGATCGGGATCGTAGTTGTCGTAATTGGTGAAGAAGCGCCACCAGCGGCTTTCTTTGGTCAGGATCACGCCGCGCAATTCGTTATTCGTGAAAACTTCATTGCCGATGAAGTTAACCTTGGCGATGCCCGTCTTCGGACCCTCGTCGATCTCGAAAATCACATCGATCCGGTTTTGCTCAAGCGGCTTTACCTTCGGCGTGACAATCGTCGCGAACCGGCCTTTGGCGCGATAGAGCTCGACAATTTTCTGCACGTCCGCCTGAACCTTCGCGCGCGTGTAAACCGTCCGCGGCGCAAGCTGAATTTCCGGTTCGATCTTGTCTCTTTTGATCCGCCGGTTGCCTTCAAAAATCACCTGGTTGACGATCGGGTTCTCGACAACCGTGATCAAGAGCACATTGTTCGGTTGCATCTCCAACTTGACGTCGGAGAAAAGGCCGGTGCGGAACAGCGTCTTCAGGGAAAGATCGAGCAGCTCTTCATCGGCAGGCATGCCTGGCTGCAGCGGCAAATAGGAGCCGACCGTTTCCGCTTCGACGCGCTGATTGCCGCTGACGCGCACGCCCTGAATGATTGGCGCCGGCGTCGGCCGGAAAAGTTCCTCTGCGGTCAGGCCCGGCTGTGGTGCGGGTTGCTGCTGCGCGACAGCGTGACCGCATATGGAGATGACTGACGCCACCAGCGCGATTGCTGCGCGCCCAAATACTGCGCGTATGACCCCGCCCCCCGACTTGTACAAACTCATGCCGCCGCCCTAGCTGATAGATGAAAGGAGATTATTGATATCGTTCCAGGTCACAAAAATCATGAGCGACGCCAACAGGACGACACCCAAACGAAAACCGATCGCCTGAGCACGAGCCCCTAGAGGTCGCCCGGCGATCGCTTCGTATGCGTAATACATGAGATGACCGCCGTCGAGAACCGGCACCGGCATCAAATTCAGGAATCCAATGGAGACCGACACAACCGCTGCGAGAAAAATGAAATCAATCAGGCTCGCACGCAACTTGAAGAGGAACCCCGGGGGCTCGCGATAGGACGAATCATCGAAACCCGACATTACGGACTGACCGGCGTATTGGGCCATCTTAATCGGTCCGCCAAGCTGGCTCGCATCTTCCTTGCCGAGCACGATCTTGCCGATATACTTGACGGTCAGCTCTAATATCCTGCTGAGTTCGCCGAATCCTGCAGAGATGGCGTCAATCGGCCCGTATTTGCGGAAGCTGTAATCCTGCTGAGAGGGACCGACAATGCCGAGACGCCAGCTCTCGATCTTGTTGCCGTAGCGATCCGTATTTTCGATTCGCGTCGCCGCCGCCGTCAGTGCAACCGTCTCACCGCCGCGATCAACTTCGAAACGAATTTCATCGCCGCCGCTGACAAGAACTGCATCAGCGACATCGCCGAATTCCGCAACCTGGCGCCCATTGACCGTAACGATTCGATCACCCGGCATAAAACCGGCCTCGGCGGCGGCGCTCTCCGCCGTGACATCCATGACCATCGGTTCGACGATGACGCGCCCAAGCGTCATATAAAGGCCCGCAAAAATCGCCACAGCGAGCACAAAATTCGCCAGCGGCCCAGCAGCAACAACGGCCGCGCGGACCCAGACCGGTTTGAAATGGAAGCAGACCTTGCGCTCTTCTGCGCTCATTCCGCCGGCGATTTCCTCCGCTTCACGCGGGCCCGGAAACTGCGTTGTCGCGGGTTTTTGCGCCGCCTCAGCAGGGCCTTGAGAAGCCGCGTTCAAGTCCCCGAAAAATTTCACATAACCGCCAAGGGGCAAAGCGGAGATGCGCCATTGCGTTCCCTTGCGGTCGATCCATTGCAGGATCGGCTTGCCGAAGCCGATGGAAAAGACATCCACCTTGACGCCAAGAAGCCGCGCCACGGAGAAATGTCCGTATTCATGGAAAAACACGATGATCATCAGCAACGCGATAAAAGCGATGATAGAGATCGGCAGGATAAGAAGGGTTTCCAGCATAGTCCTGTCAGTCAGCGGCCATGTTGCGTCGTTCCACTAATTACGCCGCCGCACGAGCGGCGACACATTCTTCAGCCATGGCGCGCGCATTTGCGTCCGCATCCATGACTTCCTCCAGCGTCGACAGGCTCGCTGGTCCGTTGAGTCGCCCCGTCCGCTCCAGTACCTGCTCGGAAATTGCGGCGATATCAAGAAATTTGATCCCGCCCGCCAGAAAAGCCGCCACCGCGACTTCATTGGCGGCGTTCAAAACCGCAGGCATAATGCCCCCTGCAGAGATCGCCTCGCGTGCGAGGCGAAGCGCCGGAAAGCGAACCAGATCAGGGTCTTCAAAGGTCAGCTTGGCGACTTTCCCGAAGTTGAGCTGCTCGCTAGGGCTGGGCGTCCGCCGCGGCCATGCCAGGGTCGTCGCAATAGGTGTGCGCATATCCGGTGTGCCGAGCTGGGCGAGGACCGAACCGTCCACATACTCCACCATAGAATGAATCACCGATTGCGGGTGGACCAGGATTTCGATCTTTTCATGGGCGACCGGAAAGATATGCGCCGCCTCGATCAGCTCCAGCCCCTTATTCATCATCGTCGCGGAGTCGACGGAGATCTTCGCCCCCATGGACCAGTTAGGGTGAGCGACCGCTTGCGCCGGCGTCGCCTCACCCATGGCTTCTCGTGTCCAGGTCCTGAACGGTCCGCCTGAAGCGGTCAGGATCAACCGGGAAACACGCTCGGGCTGATCGAAATCGAACACCTGAAAAATCGCATTGTGTTCACTGTCTACGGGAAGCAGGGCGCCGCCGCCCTCGCGGATCGCCTTGGTGACGACCTCCCCGGCGCAGACAAGGCATTCCTTGTTGGCGAGCGCGATATCCGCGCCGCGCGCCGCAGCTTTCAATGTTGGTTTCAGGCCAGCGGCGCCGACAATCGCCGCCATCACCCAGTCCGCATCGCGAAGCGCCGCCTCTTCCACGGCCGCCTCTCCGGCGCCGCTTTCAATATCTGTGCCCGACAATGCAGCTTTCAGTTCGTCGCCCATAGCCTCATCGGCGACTGCGACGAATTTCGGTTTGAACTTGCGCGCTTGCTCCGCGAGCTTTGTCACATTGCGGTTGGCGGTCAACGCCTCGATTTCGAAGTCCGCCTCGCCAAGCGTCCCTGCATGCTCGAGCACACTCAATGTCGACTCACCAATCGAGCCGGTCGAGCCGAGAATCGTAATGCGCCGCCGGGCCTTGGCCCCTCGCGTTTCCATCATCCCCTTGGTCACCCCTGAATTCTTTCCCCCAGCATATAGAGGAGAAGCCCGCCCGTCATCGCCGAAGTGGCGAAAATCATGCCGTCGAGGCGATCCAGCGCCCCGCCATGGCCTGGAATAAAGCCCGAAATGTCCTTGAGGCCGAAATAGCGCTTGATTCCCGACTCAAAAAGGTCCCCGAGCACCGAGGCCGCCCCAAGACCGCCGCCAATGACGGTATAGAGAAGCGCCGCCGCAGGGCCGATTGTCACCGCCCCGAAGACTGCGCCGGTGAGGCAGCCGCCAAGAACCCCGCCGCTGATGCCGGACCAGGTTTTGGACGGCGAAAGGGCATAGCTGATCTTTGGCCCGCCGATAAACTTGCCGAACAGGAAAGCGCCCGAATCCGCGGCCCAGACGACCCCGAAAAGAAGGAAGGACAGCGCCCCGCCCGACGGCGCATCAAGCCGAAGCCAGACCAGCGCTATGCATGGAATGATGACATAGAAGGCGGCGAAGCCCGACCATATGCCGATGCCGCTATTGCGCTTGGCGAAAAAACTGCTCGCGAGCCCGCCAATGGCCGCAGAAAACAGCGCTGCGTCGTAATTGCCGGCGGCGGCGAAATACATCGCGGCGGCGCTGGCGCAAACAAGGGCGTAAAACGCATTCGTCAGCACACGGCGCTCCACCATGCGCGACCACTCAAAAACCATGACAACAGCCGCGAAAGCAATCATGGCGGCGAAAGCCGCTCCGCCGTGATAAACAGCGGCGATGACAATCGGCATCAAGATAAATGCAGACATAATGCGCTTTGTCAGCGCTCCGGCGGACGCGGGTTTAGCGGCGTCCAGTTTGTCAACGGAAGGGGACATGGGCTGCCGTTAACCGGCGCCGACGCCGCCGTAACGGCGTTCGCGGCGGTAAAACTCTTCAAGCGCGCCGGCGAAAACCTCTTTCGTGAAATCAGGCCACAAGACATCGAGAAATACATATTCCGCATAAGCCGCCTGCCACAGGAGGTAATTGGAAATACGTTTTTCCCCGCTGGTGCGGATCACGAAATCAGGGTCCGGAATATCCCTGGTGTCGAGAAACCGCTCAAAAGTTTTCTCGGTAATGTCGTCGGGCGTCATATCGCCTGACTTGACCGCCGCCGCCACCGCGCGCGCCGCGCGTACAATTTCGTCCCGCCCGCCATAATTGAAGGCGATCTGCAAGGTGAATTTGGCGTTGTTTTTGGTCTCGCTTTCAGCGCGATTCACCAGCGCCTTCAGATCAAGCGAAAGATTGTCCCGGTCGCCGACAATAACGACCTTGCAGCCTTCTCTTTTCAGTTTGGGAAGATCGTCGACAATAAACTGGCGCAAGAGCCCCATGAGATCGCGAACTTCGCCAGCCGGCCGGCGCCAGTTTTCGGTCGAAAAAGAATATAGCGTCAAATATTGAAGGCCGAGATCGCGGGCGGCTTCCACTGCGCGGCGCGCCGCTTCAACGCCTTCCTTGTGGCCTTCCGTGCGCGCCAGGCCGCGCGCTTTCGCCCAGCGTCCATTGCCATCCATGATGATAGCGACATGCTTGGGCGCCGGAGCGCCGCCTTCCAGAGGGCCGGGAGATGGTGCAGGCGCAGCGTTCATCGGACCTCTCCACAAGGCCGGTCAGTCAAGACGGTATGAACTACTGCACTCAATTCCATAATCCTGTGTATGAAGCGCGCTGCCTCAAACCTGCATGATCTCCGATTCCTTGGTCGCGAAAGCATCATCAACTTTCTTGACCATTTCGTCTGTCAGCTTTTGCACGTCCTCGGAAAGCTTCTTCTGCTGGTCCTCGCCGCCCTCCGCGGATTTCACCGCTTCCATACCTTCACGGCGCACATTCCGGATGGCGACTTTGGCTTGCTCTGCCTATTTCGCAGCGACCTTGACGAGATCCTTCCGGCGTTCCTCCGTCAACGGA
>JAUHYK010000089.1 GCA_030426465.1 Alphaproteobacteria bacterium | reverse complement strand
CCCAGAGCTTTGAGCGCACCCACCGCTCAAACCTCATCGGCATGGGCGTGTTGCCGTTACAATTCAAGGAAGGCGACAGCTGGGAATCCCTTGGCCTTACCGGCGACGAAGAAGTCACGATCCATAATGTCGACAAGATCGAGCCAAGAACGAACATCACCGTCTCGGTCAAGTTCGCCAATGGCGAAACCAAAGATGTTGACGTTCTGGTGCGCATCGATACGGCGGATGAACTCGACTATTTCCGCCATGGCGGGATTTTGCATTACGTCATCCGCAATCTGGCGGCGTAAAACAAACAAAATCAAAAGCAAAAAGGCCTGACCTAATTTAGGTCAGGCCTTTTTATTTGCTCAACACTAGCCTCGCCTCCGTGTTTCTGGAATAGTTCCAGACAAGACAGCCAGAAGGGCGGGGGTATGCGGAGCGGGGCCGCAATCAAACTTTCAGGCGGCGCGATTGCGCTCTTGCTGTTGGCGTTTGCCGGCGGTCCGGCCCTGGCGTCGCCTTGGGCGCGCCTTGACGGTGAGATTCTCGTCATCAGCGGCATGAATTATTTCCGCTCAGACCTTTCTTCACAGGACCCCAATGGCGGATTTTTCGAAAGTCTCGAAAATGACACCTATCTCGAATTCGGCCTCACCGAAGACATCACCATTGGCGGCAAGGCGATTTACGGAACCTCCTGGCTGACCAATAGCGTCGGCACGTTCAGCGACAGCGGCTTTTCGGAAGTTGAAGGCTATGCGCAATATCAGTTTCTGCGCACCATGAAACATGCCGCTTCCGTAAAGCTCTCTGCGGGAAAGCCAGCGGCGTTTCAATCAGGAGCGCGCACCAGCCTTAGCGCTGGCGGCGCGGATCTGGAACTGGCAGGTCTTTATGGGCGCAATGTGATGTTTGAGCCTTTTAAAGTCTTCGTCGCAGCGGAAGCCGGTTTTCGAAAACGCTTAGGCGACAATGCCGATGTCATAAGGGCGCAAACAACTATCGGCATCGAGCCCGGCAAACACTGGGTATTGCTTCTGGAAAGCTTCACCGCAGTCTCCCTGAGGAATGAACGCGACGACGGCGCAGACTATGACATAGTCAAGATCAAGCCGTCAGTCGTTTACCGGTTTAACCGCCGATGGGCGGTTCAAGCTGGCGTCACTGAAGAAATTGCGGATAGAAATCTTGCACGCGGACGGACATATTTCATTGGACTGTGGAGCGCGTTTTGACGATGTCTCGGGCAGATCGGTCTCTAAAAACCGGTGACTGCGAAGAGCCTCGCAAGCCCGGCTCAATCCTTTCTTTAGGTAATGTCGTATCGCTCGCCGGACGCGCGTCCCCCTTTGCGGAGATATTTACCCCGCCCCCGGCAATACTCAACCATGCAGTCAATAGTCTCGCAAATGCGCAACCGGAGGAGTCCGCGAAGCAATTGCTCACCCGCCGTCAGGCTCTGCTCGCCTGTGCAGGCTTATGTGTGACGGCGGCGTTAATTCTACGCTGGCCTCTCACTGCTTTTATTGCATTCAACGCTGTGACTGCGCTTTATTTTAGGGGATTATCCCCTTGACGCACGTACGAACCCGGACTATATTAGGACCATCGAAAGGGTATTCCGATGGCTTCCAAACTCACAGTCCGCGAATTTTTCCAGCGCTTTCCTTCGGATGAGGCTTGCCTAGAGCACATCATGAAGGTGCGCTATGGCCTTCGCCACGTCTGCGAGAAGTGCGGCGTTGACGCTACCTTCCATAAGCTGGCGAAGCGTCCGGCCTATTCCTGCGCGCAGTGCGGGGCCCATATCTACCCCTGCGCGGGCACGGTCCTACAGGATACCCGTACGCCGCTGCAACTCTGGTTTTATGCGATCTACCTCTTTGTAGTGACGCGCCACGGCGTTTCCGGCAAAGAGCTGGAGCGCACCCTTGGCGTGACTTACAAGACGGCTTGGCGGATCGCGAAGCAAATCCGCACGCTCATGACCGAAGTGAACGGCTTCGAAATGCTGCAAGGCCATGTCGAAATTGATGAGGCATATGTAGGCGGGCGTCGGCCCGGCAAACGTGGCCGTGGCGCGGCTGGCAAGACCATCATTGTAGGCATGAAGCAACGCGAAGGCCGCTTTGCTGCGAAAGTCATTCCGAACGTCAAGAAAGCGACGCTGCGCGGGGTTGTTCTTGAGAGCGTAGAGGTCGGCTCCATCGTCTCGACGGACGAGCTTATGAGCTATGGCTTACTGAACGATGACGGCTACAAGCACGGCTCTGTGAAGCATGGCGCCAAGGAATGGTCTATCTATGACTGGCGTGAAGACGTGACGCATTCAACGAATAACGTCGAATCATTCTGGCGACTGTTTAAGAAGTCGATTGCTTCAACACACATTCATGTGTCGCAGAAGTATATGGACCGTTACCTTGGCGAGTTTGTGTTCCGGTCTAATCATCGCCATCGCGAGAACGCGATGTTTGATCTTCTTGTAGCGGCGCTTTAATCAGCGCCTCCGCTAATTTCTCGAATTTTTTGATGGGCGCGGGGCCAATGCCTCGCGCCTCTTCTTGAGAGACGAACTCACTGAGCCGATTCTCGGCGAGCGCTTTTTTAAGAGTTAACATCAATGGACCGTCGCGTATTGCTGATAACTTGCGTCTGGCATATCCCGCTCCAGCACCAAAGAGGCTTGCGCAAGAACGCCGTATAGATCGCCGATAGCTTTTTTTGTATCCACTACAGACACGCGGGGCGGCGGATCGCTTAGACTTCTAAAGTCGTGAAACTTCGTTGACACACTTGCCACCGATGCCTGATGTGGGCTTACGGGCTCGAATAACGCATAGGCGTCGCTAATTTTTACATAGCCGGTTATATGCCATGGATGCGTTGAAGCGCCCCTAAGCGTCACATCGCGCGATACACGAGCCTTCGAAAAAACGCGATATAGCCGATCAATTAGCAAATCCGCTCGGGCGCGGTTTGCGCTCTCGGTCAACGAAGCGATGCAGCGCGAAACAATCTCGCGCGCAAAATCCGCCAATACAGTCAACGCCACGGGAAGCGCTTCAAGAGGAACCTTGCCAACTGACAAGTTGCAGTCTTCTAGCGTGACATGACTTCCCTCAAGGACGGACGCAGCGGTCCTTGCATAGGAATGCGTCGAAACGCCATAGGAAGTGGCTTCGTAATACGCCGTCGCATTATCGCTCACGCGCGCATAACCATCTTCATAGCGAACGTCGAGCACAACAGTGCCGCCACTGGGGTACAAAACCGGCATCACTACTGTTGAATGGGAAAAGCCGTGTTGAACGCGCGCCAGCCCCTGCAGTGCTTTCGTAACGCTTTCCTTGAAAGCGTCGTTATGTTTGGCTGCCTGCGTCAAAACAAACCCTCACTCCAGGGCGGGTATGGTATTGTGTCACCCGGCCCGTTGATTTTGAAGTCCTTCATCACGAATTTTCGGAGGTCATCATAATCCGGCAGGTCCGGCACAATAGGCGCCGATTGTCGCGCGTTGCGCTTCATCGTGTCCTTGCCGTCCAAATAGTTAATTTCGAAGGCGTGATGATGCGACCCGATCTGTGGGATATTCACCCAATCCCATGGCCCGCAGTCCCTGTTGATGTGAAGCCCCGGCGGGCGCCACTCAATTCTTGATAGCGGTTCGCATTTCCGCCCCGGCCCGTCATATTCGAGCTGGAATAGGACGTTGGCTTCTCGACGCGCCGCCACCGCTATCCCGCGAAGCCGTAGCCCCTCAAGCGGGCCATTCTCCGTTTCGAGGGGAGCAAGCATTTCCAAACGGCCTTTGGGCGCGTCCACCCAATCCGGCGCCCGCGCGAAGAGCTTCCTGACTTCAAAAATCTGACGAAGGTTCAGCACACCCTATGGTGCGGGGAATCATTAAGGATTGGCAATATCAAACTGCCAAGAATGAGTACCTGCGTCAAGGGGATAATCCCCTTATTTTATGGCGGCGATTGTATTTCGTTTTTGGCTTCTCATCGTCGGATGGACTGAAAAGATTAGCTCAGCCCCACGACACACTCCCAAGGATGAAGACCTGCCAGTTATTACAATTTTGTTGCCGCTTTACCGGGACGCAGCAGCGTTACCCATACTGGCGCAACATGTAGATGCGCTCGATTACCCTGAGTGTAAGAAAGATGTGAAGCTGCTCCTTGAAGAAGATGATCACGCCACAATTGAGGAAGCCACAAGGCTTGGCCTCGCCCAACGATACCACATCATCGTTGTTCCCCATTGCGAACCGCGCACAAAGCCGAAGGCCTGTAACATTGGCCTGCAACTGGCGCGTGGCGATCTCATCGTCATTTATGACGCGGAAGATCAGCCAGAGCCAAGCCAACTCAAAAAAGCCGCCGCCGCCTTTCATGACGCTGATAAAGAACTCGCCTGCGTTCAGGCGAGGCTTAATTATTATAATCGCGAAGATAACTGGCTCACCCGCGGTATTATGGCGCTTACGCCACGGGCAATTTCCGTGGCGTAGCCCACATCTCCTAGGGAGGTGTGAGTGATTAGGCGCTTTTTTCTTTTTGTGAGTCTTGTTCTGCTTTTGTCAAAGCTCGTCGTCGGTTTCGCTTACAGCAATCATCTCAATCAACTCGCTCGGATAGATGTCATATCGCTGTTTTTCTTTATCAAATTTGAAAAAGTCGGTCCTGAAAGCAGTGCTTTGCAGCTTAAACCGGAAAAACTGATTAGTAACGATAAAATCCTCTCCAGAGTCAAAATGAGTAGCATTGTTCCAAGAAATCATGCCAGAAATTACAACCTTAAAAGAAGCTTGATCCAATATTTTTATCTCGTCCGGAGTCCAGCGGGCACCATAAATAAATCCCCTTATTTCGGACTGCGCGCTTATGCTGGCGAAGTTAACTTCGTTCGTATCTTCGAAAAACTTTTCGTACCGAGCACCGTCAGACGAACGCTCATATACTCGGCGCCACCCTTGATAATTGTAAGTGATTTTGACATCGGAGCTTGGACTATTTCCGGTGTTTCGGAGGATCAATTCGAAATAGGGGGCAAACGCTCGAAGGTCAGGCTTCTCATCAAGCGGTTTTTCATATTCGACCAACCCGAGGTTAATACTCTTGACAGAAAGATAGGCTTGGGTTTGAGCGATTCCTGTCTGCTGGGTAGCCTTGGTCGTGGCGTTTGCGGCTGTCGTTGTTTTTTCCGCCTCACCGAGCGTTTCACCAGCAAGCCGTTCTGTCTCGCGTGTGGCGACAAGAGTTCCCCAAAGCAAGTATACAGCAACTCCAGCCAGCACGGCGGCCGCCCAAGTACCCCAAGCGACCGCATCATCCGCATCGTTGAAGAACCGTCCAACCCGATGTTGATCCCTGTAATACTCTTTATAGGCGTCGCAGCGGGAGTGGTGCTCATTGCTGAGGGGCGGCAAACTCGAAACGATGTCGGCGTCGCGCTCGGCGTCGTTTTCGTTTGGTTTTTTGGCTTCCTTTTTGTCCGCGTCATCTTGGGTATCTAGGCAGACCGCCTCAATAAACGCGTAATTTTCAGCGCGCCCCACAAGGACGCCTATAACTCCCACAGATAAAACGATTACTGCAATCGCAAATCCTGCACCCCAATGGCCTCTAGGCATTGCAAAAAGAACCCCGCCGTGAAGGAGCCCCGCCCCACTTTATTGGAAAGGTTCTTGGGGCTCTCTTCTATCCCTATACTTTGGAGTTTCTGCGCTAAGTCCTCATAACTCAAGTTGCGGCGCGCCATTTCGGCTCTAAGGAGCCCCTTGGCCTTCGCCTGGTATTGCTTGTCTAGGTCTTCCGGCACCGGCTTTCCTCATATTTGATGATTTTTTGTCGATAATGAGGAAATAACCCTTGATTTGGTGATTATCAACCCCTAAATCTGATGCGTAAGCACCAGATATGAGGAATAATCACCATGGCTCAACATTTTCTCCTTTCCAAAGCGGCGAAAACCCTGAGCCTCATGGATGTCTTCAAAATGGCCGATACGGACGTTGAGAAACTTTTCGCTCAACTCCGTTGGCCTGAGACCCAAGGCGAGGCCGCCTGTGTTCATTGCGGCTCGCTCACGGTCTATGACTGCCGCCGTCCGTCCGGCGCCCCGCGCTACCGCTGCAAGGATTGCGGCAAGGATTTTTCGATCACAAGCGGGACGCTGTTCGCCTCGCACAAAATACCGCTGCGCACCTACCTGCTGGCCATCCTGCTGTTCTGCAACGAAGTGAAAGGCAAGAGCATGCTCGCCATGTCGCGCGAGCTTGGTCTTTCCTACAAGACCGCTTTCGTTCTTTGCCACAAGCTTCGCGAGGCCATGTCTCAGGAAATGAAAGGTCGCACCATGGGCGGCGAAGGTGTTGAAGCTGAAATCGACGGCGCATATTTTGGCGGATATGTGAAACCCGCGAACCTTCGCGAAGACCGCAAAGACCGCCGTTTCAAGGTCAATCAGTCTGGCAAGCGCCGCTGCGTTGTTGTTGTTCGTGAGCGCGAAGGCAGCACAACAACGCAAGTGTTCAAGACCGAAGCCGAAGCAACGCATTGGATCAAGCGCCGGGTTGACCCCGCAACTGTTCTTCATGCTGACGAAGCGCCGTCATGGAACAGCCTGCATGGCAAGTTTGAAGTGCTGCGCATCAACCATGAAATCGCCTACAGCCTCGACGGCGCTTGCACGAACCAAGCGGAGTCTTTCTTCTCCCGCCTGCGTCGCGCGGAGCAAGGTCACCATCACTGGATTAGCGGCCCGTACCTTCTCCGCTATGCGCAGGAAGCCTCTTGGCGCGAGGATCACCGCCGCCGCGCAAACGGCTGGCAGGTGAACCGCGTCGCGGGGAATGCCCTTGCTGCGAAACAGAGCGTTGATTTTACGGGATATTGGCAGCGAAGCGCCTAAGAAGTGTGTTATAATCTTTGTACGGAGGACCGTAATATGGAAAAAGAAAAAATGCTGAAGTGCCTACAAGACGTGAAAAGAAGAAGCGAACTCGGAACGGGCTTTGTAAATCCAGAGGACCGCGAAGAGTTAGAAGACATGGGACTGGTAGATGGTCTCTCACTTACAGAGAGGGGTAAAACCTTTCTCAAGCGGGAGGCTTCTTAAAGTCGATATATTGGGGGTAGGCGCCTAATCAGGCACAAGCTATAGTACTGCCGCCTTGATGGGAATCACCCGACCTTGGCGCTAAATAAGTTGCGTACCGCTATTACGATTCGAGCGAGAGGGCCAACCTCCGCAGGGACGCGGGCCACAAGCTCACCATCGTATTTAGCCCAAGCAAGGGCCTTGAGACGCTCTTTAGCCTCATCGGCATCCTTGGCCACGATGTCCACTGTGTATTCGCGGCCATCGAACCGATAGCTAAAGAGATGAGTTGCGTAAGTGGTTTCGCTCATAAATAGAAAGGAAGGTGAGAAAGATAGCTGCTTCAACAGGTTACTACGAAATCTACAAAGATTCTCAGAGTCTTTGGCGTTGGCGCTTCAAAGCCAACAACCATGAGATCGTGGCGCATGGCGAGTCCTACTACAACAAACAGGACTGCAAGCACGCGGTTAATTTGGTGAAGGGATCGTACAACGCTCCAGTCTACGAAGAGTAGGTACAACCCCCTCACCACTGGGTATTCAAGACGGGCCGTTCCCTTCGGGGTGCGGCCCACTTTTTATCCTAGACGCCGATCCACCAGCTTGAAAGAGCGACGAATCAGCTTGCGTTTTTGTAACTGATTGTACAAATTTGTACAATGGGGCGAAAAAGATCAACAGGATCAAGGTTTAACCTCGGTCCCGAGTTAGATGCGAAGCTAGATGACTTCTGCTCAGCGTCTAACGACACCAGCGCTACGGCTGTGATCCGTCGCGCATTGCACACGTATATTGACGAAGAGCTTGAGAGAAACGCGGGAATGAAAGAGCGCTACAACCGCGCCCGCCAAATCCGCCTTGGATTAAACGTAAAAAAGTTCACGAAGAAAACTGACTAGCGCTCAGAAGAAAGAGTCCACCTAGCATCCCGCCCGCTCCCGATCTTGGCGACCTCGCCCCGGCGCATGAGGTATTGCAGATTGGACCGGACCCTAGGCCCCAGCGCGGGCCGCGCGGACTCCTCATGCCCCAGCGCCAGAATAACGGATGTAATCACGTCAAAGGTTCGCGTGGGCTCGCCTGAGACTCTGAGGGCATCAAAGATGAGCCTGTTTAGCTCGCCCTGCTTGAACAGCTTTACGCGCTTCTGTGAGCGCGATGGCGGAATAGCCTTCGGGTCCACCTTTGGATCGAAGAGCGATAATGTTGCGTCTACGTGACGTAACTGACTCTCTGCCCAATCTATCTTTTTCTTGAGCTGGATAATCTCGCCAGCAAGGGCGGCTCTCTTATCCTTCAAAGCCTTTACGGCGTACTTGTTTCCCGTGTCTGTCTGCATGGGGACAGATTTAGGGCGTACAGGGATTCATTTCTAATGGCGTTTGCGCCATAATACCGCTCACCCGGCTTTTCACCCTTGAATACTCTCTATGGTTTGACTGGCTCCTGCCTGCGCTACAGAAAATGGGGGCGCCGATTCCGCTTGGCGGCACATCAAATTTTTTCAGAACCAGCACACTGGTCTCAGCGGGCGGCTGGGACCCTTACAATGTCACAGAGGATGCGGATCTGGGCTTGCGCCTCGCACGGCTCGGCTATCGAGTGGAAGTCATCGGCTCTACAACGTTCGAAGAAGCCAATTGCGAACTTGGAAACTGGATGCGCCAGCGCTCTCGCTGGTTAAAGGGGTATCTGCAAACCTGGATCGTCCATATGCGCCGCCCGCAGCGGATCATCGCGACAACCGGGTGGCGGGGCTTTCTAGCGGTTCAGCTTTTCGTCGCCGGCAATGTTTTCAGCGCCATCATCAACCCGATTATGTGGAGCGCCTTTCTGTTCTGGGCGCTTTGGCGGCCGGAAGGGCTTCACGGTCTGCTTCCCGCCCCGCTCGTCTGGCTCAATCTATTCGCGCTATTCGCAGGCAATCTCCTGTTTATCCTGACTATGATGATCGGGCCGTTGAAACGCGGCTGGCGGAACCTCGCGCCTTACAGCCTCACCGCCCCCGCCTACTGGTTGCTAAGCTCTCTCGCCGCCTATAAAGCGTTGTGGCAAGTCTTTCGCCGGCCGCACTATTGGGAAAAAACTGACCACGTCATCAGTGAAGCTGCACGGAAGAGACGCGAAGTGGCCCTTGCCGAATTTTTTGATGAACAACCGTCCTATGACCGACGCCGCAACGACATCGACAACGCCTTCGGCCCTTGCCGGCCGGCCCTATCTGAAAATGAACGGGCTCGGCAACAAATTCATCGTTCTTGATCTGCGCGACGATCCCGTCACGCTCGATGAAAGCTCGATCCGCAAGGCGGCTGACCTGAAAACTGGTCCCGGCTGTGATCAGTTTATCACACTCGAACACCGCAAGGGCTATGACGGCGTTTTCATGGGCGTTTTCAACGCCGACGGTTCCGAAGTCGGCGCGTGCGGCAACGCAGCCCGCTGTGTCGGCTGGCTTTTAATGGAGGAAACCGGCGCCAGCGAGGTCAACTTCGCAACGCTTTCCGAACCGCTCCATGCTGCGCGCATTGGCGACAACAAAAACGGAAACGGACGCATTGCCGTCGACATGGGCGAGCCAAAATTTGGCTGGCGCGATATTCCGTTATCGGAACAGATGGATGACACCCGATTTGTCGACATCAAGCTTGGCCCCATCGACAAACCGGTGCTGTGGGGCCCCTCCGCAGTCAATGTGGGCAACCCCCATTGTATCTTCTTTGTCGAGGACGCCGAAGCGCAGGCGCTCGATAAATTCGGCCCGATGATTGAGCATCATCCGTTGTTTCCAGAGCAGGCAAACGTTTCCGTCGCACAAGTTTTGAGCAAACACGCGATCCGTCTTCGCGTCTGGGAACGCGGCGTCGGCATTACGGAAGCATGCGGCACCGCCGCCTGCGCCGCGACCGTCGCGGCCCACCGCCGGCGCCTGACCGCACGTAAAGTGACCGTCACACTTGATGGCGGCGACCTTGCCATCGAATGGCGCGAAGAAGACAATCACATCATCATGACCGGGCCCATCACCCTTGAGGGCGAAGGGCGCTTCGCAGACGATTACTGAACAATGGCCAAGCTTTATTTCAATTACGCCGCCATGAACGCCGGCAAGTCGACGACGCTGCTTCAAGCGAGCTTCAATTATCGCGAACGCGGCATGGACACGATCGAATTCACAGCGAAAATCGACGATCGTGTTGAGAAGGGCGTTATTGCGTCGCGCATCGGGCTTAGCAAGGAAGCTCATGTCTTCGACGATGCAACAAATCTGTTCGACATCATTAAACGCGAAAGCGCGGACATGACCGCAGCCTGTGTCTTTCTGGATGAGGCGCAATTTCTGACGGGTGATCAGGTGATGCAACTGGCTCAGGCTGTCGATGAACTCAACATTCCCGTCATCTGTTATGGCTTGCGTACAGACTTCATGGGCGAGCTTTTTGAAGGTAGCGCACGTCTTCTCGCTGTTGCCGATGAAATCCGCGAACTAAAGACCATCTGTAAATGCGGCCGCAAGGCGACCATGAATCTGCGCATTGATGCGGATGGCGCCGCCGTCACCAGCGGAGAGAAAATCGAGATCGGCGGCAATGACCGCTATATCCCGCTCTGCCGCAAACATTTCTACGAGGCCTTTGAAGGCTAAGGGGTCAAAATAAATGCGTACAAAGTGCGCTTTTCGAACGTCTTGCCTTAAAGCAACCGGGATGCTACCGGCCTTCCTCCCCATATAGAGGCGCTGGGGTGGTTGCCCGCCGGCGAAGCCGGCTTACTTAATTGTTCAACCGCTCTCGCCCTTGGAAAACGGGGATTATGGCTGACACCAACCAGCAGCCATGTGGAGAGGTGCCGGAGTGGTTGAACGGGGCGGTCTCGAAAACCGTTGAGCACGCAAGTGTTCCGAGGGTTCGAATCCCTCTCTCTCCGCCATTATTTCTCATGTTATTTTCTTATAATATATTGTATTTACTAATTTATTTTCGATTCCAGAAAGTACGGCGGAGCTATGGCGCTTGATTTGCTACTCATTTTGCTACACAATTTGCTACACATTTCTCGGCAAAAGGTGGGATTTTGGCGATGTCTGTCATCATGCGGGAGGGCACCTACCATCTGAAAAGGCGCGTGCCGCGTCGCTATGAGGCCGTGGAGTCCAGAAACACGGTCTGGATGAGCCTTTACACGGACTCCGAGAGCATCGCCCGCGGTAAAGCTGACCGGGCGTGGGCGCATCTTACCGAGGCCTGGGAAGCGCGGCTCGCCGGCGACTCTAGCGAGGCCCGGCAGCGCTACAGCGCCGCTCAGGACCTCGCCCGCCTGCGGGGTTTCCATTACCTCGACAGGAATGAAGTCGCGCTTCTTCCCGTTGACCAACTGATGGAGCGGGTGGAAGCCATCCAAAACGATGGCGGCAAATCCGATGCGATTGAGGCGACGGCATTACTCGGAGCCGCCGAGAAACCGAAAATCACCGTTCAGGACGCATTGGAAGATTATTGGTCGCTTGCCCGCGAGCGCACGCTGGGAAAGAGCGAAGACCAGCTCCGGCGCTGGAAGAATCCGCGCATCAAGGCGGTCCGCAATTTCGTCGCCGTCTGCGGCAACAAACCGATTGATGAAGTTACCCGCGACGACATGCTGGATTTCCGTCAGCATTGGCTGGAACGGATCGAAGCCAACGAAGTGACGGCCAACACGGCGAACAAGGATCTGACGCATCTCGGCGACATTCTGAAAACCATCAACAACATGCGGCGGCTCGGAATAGACCTACCGCTCGGCGAGTTGTCCTTTCGACAAGGAGAAAAACGCACGCGACCGCCCTTCAGTTCGGATTGGATTCGCACCCGTCTGCTGCCCCCTGGAGCACTGGACGGACTGAATGACGAAGCCCGCGCCCTGCTCCTTGGAATGGTCAATACCGGCTATCGCCCGTCCGAAGGCGCCGCACTGACGCAAGACACTATCCGTCTGGACCATCATGTGCCGCATATCTCCATAGAGCCCGAAGGGCGCCAATTGAAGACGCAATACTCCCGGCGCATCATCCCGTTGACGGGAGTGTCTCTCGAAGCATTCCAGGCATTTCCGAAAGGGTTTCCACGCTATCGGAATCGTGCATCGCTCAGCGGCACAGTGAACAAGTTCCTCAGGGAAAACGGACTCCTCGAAACGCCGGAGCATTCGTTCTACTCTCTGCGACACGCGTTCGAAGACCGTATGATTGCTGAAGGGATCGACGACCGCATCCGGCGCGACCTTTTCGGGCACCGGCTTGATCGCGAGCGTTACGGTAAAGGCGCGTCGCTTGAGCACCTTCAGAAGCTTGTTTCACGCCTCGCGTTTTAATAACCGCGTTTCTCGCGAAACAAGCGAAGGAAGTGAACGGACAGTTAGGCGCTTCTGCATCGCCTGCGTGCCCGCACTCCGCGACAAGTATCTTGCCAACCGAGCCTCTCGCGAGATCAGCGCATCACGCTCCGCCTCCAGCCGTTCAAGTATCGGCCAGAAATCCTCACCGGTCTGATCGATCAGGATTGCAATTTTCTCGATCGATCTTTCCAGTCGAGCAAGCTTGGCTTGTTCCATCCCAATGGCGCCTCTGACCGCGCGCGCTTTTTGTTTGCCGATTGGTTGATCAGCCTGCCTTCTGCCGGCTCCAGACCATGACGCCGGTTCCGTCCTTCTCGTTCTCGAAAAAGGCGGCGCGTACAGGCTTGTCGAAGCTCGGATCGTCGAGTTTGACCGCAAGGTACGGCGTCTCGCCGTCCTTCGAGTCTTGACGCCAGGCGGCGCCGAGTTCCGCGCCGCCGGCATAGATCCGAAAATCCGGCGCATCGTCATTGGCCTTGTCCTTGTTGGGAACGAGCTGGGTTTTGACGTTGATCGTCATCGTCCGGATCGTGCCCGTATATTTGCCGTCTTTCAGTGTGAATGAGCCGATCTGCGCCATGGGTTATTCTCCTTTGCTGGCGTTGGCGTGAAGGGCCTTGCGGGCCCGCTTGAACCCGGCGTCGGCGCCGAGGAAGTTTTTGAGCATGGCGGGGATTAGCGTTTCGGGCTTTTCCTCCTCGCCATAGGTCTGCCGGTAGATCGCCGCATAGTCGGCAAGCGCCGTGGCAAGGACGGGATCGACGCTGATGGTCAGCTTGACCGGCGTCCGGTCGGGCAGTTTATCGATGCGCAAATTCATGGACGCCTCCTCAATGCGGCCGGAGCACGAGATCGCGTGTGACAATGACGCGCACCGGCCAGCCGGGCCGCACGCGGATCGTCGGCTGAACGCCAAGATTGCGTTCGACTACGCGCTGTCCGGCCTGGTTCACCGTGTCACTCGTCCCGCGGCGGATCGCGCGTTCGATGTCGCTGTCGTCTCCGGAGCCGAGTTCGGCGCCGATCCCGAGAATGGTGGCGAGCCCGGCGGCCGCGAAGACCCTGCCCCAATGATGATCGGTGCGGTCAGCGACGCCGGCATAGCCTCTCGCGTCCGCACCCGGCTCCGAAATCACCACCGACGTGCCGTCCGGGAATATCATCCGGTCCCAGACGATGAGCGCGCGGTCCTGGCCGAACGAGACTTCCGACTGATAGCGCCCGATGAGCCGCGTGCCCTGCGGGATCAGGAGATAGCCGCCGGTGACCGTGTCGTAGACCGGCTGCGACACCTGGGCGATGATGGTCCCCGGCAGGTCGCTGTTGATGCCCGTGATGAGAGATGCAGGAATGAGCGTGCCCGCCATGACCTGATACGGCGACACCGGATCCTCGACGCTGTGCGGGTTGTAGATCGCCGCATCGGCGCGCTCGCCGGCGAAAGCCTGCTTGCGGTCCTGCAGGTTCGAATCCGCCGGCGCGTTTCCGCCGGTCATCGCGCGCTGTTGAAGGCCGGCGAGCGCCATCAGCTCCGCGCCGATTCCGTCGAGGGCCTCCCGTTCGGCAGACCGCCCGATGTTTGGCTGGTCTCCGGTTTCCGATTCCAGCCGGAAGAACACCGGCGCCCGCGCCGCTTCGTCTTCCAGCGCGGCAAGCCGCATGCGCCGCGCGCGCTCGGCCTCGTCTTCCGGATTGGGCCTGAAATCATTGTCGAAGCGTTCGGCATATTCAGGTTCGACGCCAAGGTCGCGCTCGGCCTGCAGGACGGTTGCGCCGAGATCGCCAGCAAGCGGCGGTCCGAGGCGCGGAACGTCGCGCTGCACGTCGCTATAGCTTGCCGGCAGCGAAGAGAGCCCTTCAGGCTTGCGCGTGTTCGCCGTGTTGTAGAGTTCCTGGCGATCGCCGGGATCGACCGCCCGTGGCGGCTTCAGCGCGATGCTTGCGGCGGCGAACAGCAGCAGCGCGCCGGCGGCTACGCCCGCCATAAGCACCTTGCGATTGATTTTCGCGACCGGCCGGGGCGACGACCGGATTTTGAGGCGCTCGGCATGTTCGTCGAAGGGAACCGGATCGGCCATCGCGCTCAGCCCTTCGATCCGGCGCCGAGCGACGCGGCGCGTTCGACCCGGACGATGCGCACGACTGTCTGGCGCTTCTCGCCGAGCCGCAGTTCCGCCGCGCGGAACAGCCGGTCGACGACATAATAATTGCCGCGCACGCGGTAGTTCACGAGTTCCGCATCGTTCTCGTCGTTGAGCACGAATAGCGGCGGCATGTCCGTGGTCGCGATCGAGGCCGACATCTGAATGAAGACCTGCCGCCCGTCGTCGAACACGCGCACCGGCTTCCAGTCCGGATCGTCGCCGGTCAGCCGGTACTCGAAGTTAAGCCCGTCGAGCGCAAGACCGCGCTCGACCGATCCCTCCTCGCGGGCGAGTGCCTCGCGGTTGCGCGCGGCGAGCCGTGTCAATTCGTCTGCCGGATAGCGCCAGGAAAGGGCGGCCATGTAACCGGTCTCGACGCTTTCGAGCTCGAGATGATAGGTCCGGCGGTCGGTCGCGATCATCAGATTGGTGCGGATGCCGGGATTGATCGGCTTTACCAGCACATGCGCGCGCGCCTCGGCGCCCGAGCCCGAGACCGTGTCGCCCACCACCCAGCGCACCGTGTCGCCGGCTGAAACAGACACGAGGTCTTCGCCCGGCTGCAAGGCGATGTCGCTCACCTGTCCGGGGCTCGAATAAAGCCGGTAGAGCGCGCCCTCCGCGTAAGGGTAGACCTGAATCGCATTCACATAGCCGTCCGGCGTCGGTTCGATTAGCGCATGCGCGCGGCCTTCCTCGATCGCCTGTTCCGGCGGAACCGGCGGCTTCGACGGCGCCATCTCGATTTTCTTCAACTGGCCCGGCAATGGGAGCGGCACAGCGGTCTCGACGATTTCTACCGGGTAGTCCTCCGTCTCCTCGAACGGGACGGCGCCGACAAAGCCGACACGGTCGAACCCGTCAGCGGCGGGCGCCGACGCGCACGCGGCCGTCAGGGCGAGCATGGATGAGGTCAGAAACAAGCGCATGGGTCAGTCTCCTGTGACAAGGTCCTGGCCCCAATGGAGCTCGTGGACATACAAACCGAGGGGATTGGCGCGCAGCGTCGCCGCATCGCGCGGCGGCTGCGTGACGATGGTGAAGAGCCCGGTGAAGCGGTCCGACTTCATCAGCGAGCCGTTCTCGAAACTCTTCTCGATCCAGCGCGCCTGGAAGCTGTCATCAGAGACGCGGACCACGCTCACGATCTCGACGGTCCGCGATTTGCGGCCGATATCCGCGAAAGGATCGTTCGCTTGCGCATATTCGTTGAGCGCGATCGCTCCCCGATCCGTCACGAAGTCGTAGGCCGAGAGCCAGTTCTCGCGCACCACGACCGGATCGACCGAAAGCCCGCGCACATGGCTGATGAAATTCGCGAGGTGATGCGCAATCTGCGCATCGCTCGGATTGTAGCGCTCCGTCGCCGGCGCAACGGCGCGCGCCGCGCCGGTTTCATCAATCTCCACCACATAGGGCGTGACCGTCGATTGCACGCTGCGCCAGACAAGGGCGCCGGAGGTCGCGAAGGCGAGCGCGAGGCAACCGAGCGCCATCAGCCGCCAGTTCTTCGCCTGCACGCGCGCTGAGCCGATCCGTTCGTCCCAGACCTGCCCCGCCTTCTGATAGGGCGTTTCCGGATAAGGACTCTGGCCGTAGCTGGTTGATGAGCGTTTGAAGAGCATGGGTCAGTCGTCCTTGTCTGTGAGACTTGGCGCAGCGCCGGAAGATCCCCGATCGCCGTCGCGCAAAGTGTGGGCTGCCGCCTGGCTTGCATGCGTCATGTGCTGTTGCGCCTGCATGCGCCGCGCCCAGGCGGGGCTGCCCGCAGTGGCGGACGGCTGAGGCGGGGGGCTGCCGACCGGCGATCCGCCCGTCGCTGTCCATGCGCCGCGCGCGCCGCTTTGATAGGCTTCGCGAATGCCGTCGCCCGGACGCGACAGGGTGCGCCGGACAACGTCGCCGCCGGCGCGGGCGACGCCCGCGAGCCCTGCAGCAACCGCGCCGGCGCCGGATGCGCCGGAGGCGACCGAGCCCATCGCATAGGAGGTCCGCGCGCCGCCGGCCATGGACGCGCCGGCCTTGACCGCGCCGGAAACGCCCTTCGCGCCCGCGCCGATCAGCGCCTTGCCGCCAAGGCCGGCGGCGTAGGCCCCGGCGAGCACGCCCGCCGTCGCTCCCGCCGCCGAACCGGCGCCAAGTTGAGGCGCGCCGGTGATGAGACCAGACGCGACGCCCGGCGCGAATATCCCCATCCAGAAGAAGACGAGCGCGGCGAGGACGCTGCCCATAACTTCAGCGAGCGTCAGGTCGTCGCCTGTGTTGAACGCGTCCGTTACGGCGGCGAATAACGTCGAGCCGATGCCGATGATGATGGCGATCACCATCAGCTTGACGCCCGAGGTGATGACATTGCCGAGCACGCGTTCGGCCAGGAACGATGTCTTGTTCCACAGCGCGAAGGGCGCGAGCACGAACCCCGCCAGCGTCGTCAGCTTGAACTCAAGGATGGTGATGAAGAGCTGCACCGCGAGGACGAAGAAGGCGATGATGATCACCGCCCAGGCGATGAACATGACCGCGATCATGACGAAATTGTTGAAGAAAGCGACCGGACCCGACATGCCGGCGATCTTTTCGAGCAGCGGTTTCGCCGCATCGAGACCGACGCCGGCGATGAACCCCGGACGCAAGAGATCCTCCGCCGTCATGGCGCCGCCCGTCGCGGTGAGCCCGAGCCGTGCGAAGCTGTCGAAAATGACCCCGGCGAGCAGCGAGAAATTGCCGATCACGAAGGCGAAGAAGCCGACATAGAGGATCTTCTTCAAAAGCCCCGCGATGACGTCGGCGTTCTGCGACAGCGCCCAGAAGAGGCCGGCAAGCGTCACATCGATCACGATCAGCGTCGTCGACAGATAGGCGACGTCGTCCGCGAGGAGGCCGAAGCCTGAATCGATATAGGCGATAAAGGTCGCGAGAAATGTGTCGATCACGTCCATCGCCGCTCAGTCCTCCATGAAGCGCTGGAAGCGGGCGCGGGCGCGTTCTTCTTCCGCAAGCTCGCGCGCATGATCGAGGGCGTCGGCGCGGTACTGCGCCGCCATCATCGACTCCATCTGCATCAATTGTTCGGTCTGCATGGCTTCGATCTGGTTGCCCGCCTGGGCCGCCTGCAGCGCGCCCGCCGCCGACTGGCTGCGCTCGACGAGCCCTGCGATGGCGCCGGCGTCGGTCTCATTGTCTGCAAGCGCGGCGGCGAGCGTCGCGAGCGTGTCGCGATAAGCGAGCCGCGACTGCCGCCAACGCTGCCGTGCATCCTCCACAAGCGCCGTATCGGATGGCGGCGTCGCGCCATAGGTTTCCGGATAGGCCGCGTCATAGTCGCGCTCGACGGTCTCGACGCCATAGCCGATGCCTTCGGCCTCGCGCATCAATTCGCTGATGCGGTTGATGCGGTCGAGGATGATCGCCTCGGCGACATTCACGGGCAGCGTTTCGAGATTGCGCGCCATGTTTTCGAGCATCTCGATTTCATGAGCGAGCTGCTGGATCTGGTTCTCGACCTCTTCGAGCGTGCGCACCGCCTGTAGGATGTTCTGGATGTGGTTGGCCGGGTCGTAGACCGTCCATTGCGCCCGCGCCGCCGGCGTCAGGACGAAAGAGAGGGCGGCCGCGCAGAGCGCGCCTCTCATGAGATTGCGCTTGCTCATGTCATCATCTCCGGTTCGGCGAGGTTGGAACGGACGGGGGAAACAGGCTGGGCGTCGTTGCTGTTGGCGCCGGGCCAGCGGCCGAGCAGGTCCGCCGCCCAGTCGAGGCCCCTGGCGCGCAGGAAGGCGGCGGCGAAGCCTTGCGGTCCCGCTTCGGCGAGCGCCTTGTCGATGCGCTTCTGGTTCA